>JAOZRI010000011.1 GCA_029940235.1 Desulfobacula sp.
TTGGATGCCCAAGATCAACTCTTGAAAAAGGCTTAAAAAGAATGTCTGCTGCCCTTTTAAAAATGGACAGTTTACCTTAATTTAAAGTTTAGAATTCAAAACTAAAAAATTATCATTGATAATCTGCTGCTATGTAATTTTTTACCCATTTTTAAGAAAACTTTTACCCATACTGTGAAAAGAATGTAATAGTTTTCATTGTTACAAAAATTACCTAATTTTCCTGTAAATTCTATCAGTTAAGCCCTTCAACGTGTTGAAATTTCCGGTATAAATATTGCATTATAATTCCCAGAACAAAAAAAAATGCTTTTAGCCACCCATCAGGTTCCAATCCAGATACTGGATTACAAAATTAATTACTTTTAAAGAATTGATTTTGGAAAAACTGGCTGTGCGCCTTAAGGAGACAAAATATGAAAAAAATTATTTTATTGGAAATCTTGTTAACCGGTATTATTTTTTTATTATATGCAGGGCAATTATCAGCCAAGAGCTGGAAATATCAAAAAACAGATGTTCGTTACAATCTGACCAGCATTGACTTTGTGGACAGCACCACTGGCTGGGCTGTTGGGGAGAATGGGGTTATTTTATCCACAAAGGATGGTGGTGAAACATGGAAAAATATAACTCCTAATATTCTCAATAATATGCCTGAATTTGGAGTCCCAGGCTCCATGGTACTGGATTTTTACTCTCTATATTTTATGGACAGAGAAAAAGGCTGCATCGCAGGAGAGTTGCAATATCTGATTTATAAAGATGGACAGATTGTTCCATATCCTGTCTCCTGCGGAATTATCCTTGTTACTGATGATGGTGGTCAGACCTGGAAGTGTCAATATCCATGTACAATATGGAATAATACCCTTCCCCCGGACAGGATCAAAATGGGCAGGATCAATGATATTTTCTTTTTCAACTCAAAATATGGATGGGCAGTTGGCAATGGATTCTACTATCTTGTTACTGAAGATGGCGGCAGAACATGGCAAGAGAAATCACTTGGATTCTGGGCAATACCGGAAGTTCGTCACACTCTTACCTCTACAAAATGGATTTCACTGAAACAGGGATGGGTTTCAGGATATCAATATGATATGTTTTATCCTGAAAGAAAAACAGGATTTATTGCAAGAACTGAAGATGGTGGTGAAACATGGAATTTTGATCCTTTTTACCCTCCAAGCTTTGCCCCGGTTCCAGCACTGATGGATCTTGAGATCTTAAAACCCCAAATAAATATTGAGAATCAGATTCTTCCTGCATGGGCAGTGGGCACGCAGGGTTCTATTTTCCAACTCGGGGCAGACGGCTGGGAAATGCAAAGCCTGATATGGCCGCTTTGTCTGCCATATCCAGAGTTTAATTCTGTCAGGTTTGCAGATGATAATCACGGCTGGATTGTTGGATGGCGCAATGATGGTTTTGGCAGTGACGGAACTATTCCCCGACAGCTTATGTCAATTCTGTATACAAGCAGTGGTGGT
Organism: Desulfobacula sp.; assembly: GCA_029940235.1. Classification (GTDB taxonomy): domain Bacteria; phylum Desulfobacterota; class Desulfobacteria; order Desulfobacterales; family Desulfobacteraceae; genus Desulfobacula. The sequence goes on from JAOZRI010000011.1 coordinate 1,494, forward strand.
GAAGAGTGGCAGGCAATGGAGTGGGGTGAGCCTGGCAGACTTAATGATATTGATCTTATCGGGTTTACTGATGCATGGGCAGCAGGAGATGATGGAAAAATTATCCACTATCACAATAACAGTCCGGAAATATGTTTTCAAAACAGTATTCCCCAGACAGTTTATGCTGGTGACAGCGTGGAATTCACTGTTTTTGTAAAAGATCTGGATGGTAATGATGATATAAAATCTATAACCATGGATGCAGGTTCCATAGGTGCCGGCATAGTTACTTTGCTGCCGGAGTGGCAGACTTCCGGGGATCGGCGATGCCTGGCTTATTACGGTAAAGCCATGGTTTCACCCCTGGCATCCTATGGTATGCACAACCTTTTCGTTAAAGCCATTGATAATGATGGCGCCAGCGATTCAACTGTCATGGATCTTTTTGTCATAACAAGCTGGGTGGATATTGATTCTGCATGGGCATATCCCAATCCTGCAGGCATGGACGATAAAATTCTTCTATCTGCAAAAGTTGATATTATTGTTCCAAAAACCGAAGGCTATGATGAAAACAACACCCCTTACAATAAAATTAAAAAGGTAAGTGTGAATATTACCCAGCTTCTTCAGGTTGACTGTACTCCTGATATGGACTGCATCATGATTGTGGATATGACTGATCCTGATGGAGATGGGATTTATACTTACGTGGTTAAATCTTTCAGTGCCATGCCTGGAAAATATGAACTGCCTGTGACAGCTGTTGACACCCTTGGTCACAAAGCACAAAAACATATCATGCTCCAGGTTTCTGCTGGTACACCCTGCCGGTTTAATGCAACAGGCAATGACAATGATGTGGATGGTGAAGATCTTGCATATTTTGCAAGGGTTTTTCCAATGATTGACGGCGGCGGTGTAAATCTTTTGAAACTGTTTGCTAAGGAGTTTGGATCAATAGACTGTATTTAATTTTAAATAACTGCCAAGGGCAGATTTTGGTTTTAGGTCATCATCTGCCTGCGACAAAACATGAAAGTGGAAGAAAAATTTACTTTCATTTTTATATAAATATCTGGAGGTTGACGTGGCAAAAACAAATTCAATTTTAGTATCAATCTGGACAATATTATTGGTATGCACTCTTTTTACCACTATTGCTCTTGCCGAGGATGTAGAATTAAACTTTACATTTCTAGATCAAGAAATATTTACAGAGACCAATCAACCTTATAACGAAGGAGATAGAGGGGTAACAATACGAAGTTACAGTGACCCCAAAAGTTTTCCAACCTTTGATCTTGATACATGCTCTGAACCCTTTGCACTTAAAAACGGATTCGCAGGAGAGATGGGGTGTTCAGATGGTGATGACCTTCGTTTTTATTTAAATAACTATACATCTGACAGGATTTCAGTCAATGTTGGAATTTCAGAAAGTATTTATGGAGATGACATCACTGCAACCCTGAAAGGGTATGCCAATGTCGGGGGAAACATGGTTGCAATACCTGATCTTGCAGCGGTTTCGCTTTATCTTGGCAGCGGCACTCAGCATATTGATGATAATATTCTGGTGCTTGAAGATTCCCAGGGCAGGATTGGAGCATTTACCATATCTTATGGATATAATTGTGAAGTGGAAAAAATTGATTGTGTTTCCATTCATGTTTATGAGGATACACCACCTCCACCAGATGATCCTGACCCTCCAATCATAACCATTACAACTCCAGAAGATGGTGCAGTATATGGACGTAGCATGATTATGGTCTCAGGAACTGTGGAAGAAACCGTGGGGCTTCAAGTTCTCCAGGTATACCGAAGTGGTTTTCATAGTGGTGTGCATCTTGACAATCAGTTGCCACCTGAGTATCGGTTTGCACAGATGATAAGACTTGTCGAAGGTACAAATGAAATCAGTGTACGTGCACTTGATATTGGGGACAATAGAACTATTGAACGACGTACCGTTACCTTTACACCCTATCCGCCCCCGCCACCCGCTCCTCCTGCAGACCTTGATATTGAAGCTACAGGTATGGAAATCACTCAGGGTATACAAGGGTGGAATATGATTCATTATACTGATTATGTGGATAATGACACATCAAAACTCATCAGCGGTAAAAAGACACTTGTAAGAGTGTATGGGGAGGCCAAAGGCACATCTGTGGATATTGAAGGAGTGGTCTGCAAGCTTGAAGGGTTTATTGGAGGTCAGGGTGGTACGCCCCTGCCAGGCTCACCCATCTATTCTTTTGACCCTGTAACACTGGCAGCGGGAGAGAACTATATCCAGCAGCGACCTAATTCAAATAAAAGTTTTAATTTTATTATACCGGATTCATGGACACAACCAGGGCACATTACCCTTGTAGCTACTGTGAACAGCGGCCAACCCATCAAAGAAACAATTGGCAGATATGATGCGCGTAACAGCCACTACAAAGATATCTTATTCCATGATACCGAGGAGTACTGCCTATTCTTGTACCGCATTAATAAAGTGGGAGACCCGGCGCCAACCCTCAATGAGTGTTATGAAAACCTGACTCTTTTAGAACAGATCTATCCAGTTGCACCTGAAAAGCTAAATATCATTGATGCAGGTACTTTTAATCACCCCTCCTGGTATGATCTCGACGACTATGGCGACCTTTCAAAGGCTCTTCGCAGATTCCGGCGGCACTGTGGATTCAGGCATGGCAGTGCCAGAGCAATAGCCTGTGCCAATGAGACCTATCTTGGATTGACCCATGATACCAACCGCCATAGAGGAGTCACACATTATAAGTTTCCAGTTTCACTCTCTGTGGCAAGCACAGATTCCAATGCTGGAACTAACTTCTATTATCAGATAAAATCAGGTCACGAAACAGGACATGCAAGAGATCTTGGTCACGTTGACAGCTATAGTGATGATTGCAGCAACGGCGAAAGCGGTTACAACCATGAACCCAAAGACCCCTATGAAAATTATAATATACAGCGTGACCCTTCAGGTCTTTTATATGATGCTGCCTCTATTGGACAATGGGGTGTCAATATACATTCTGACAATACTTTTGATATTGTCAGTCCGTGGAATAATGGTGATATGATGTCCTATTGCGGTAGTCGATGGATGTCCGTCCACACCTGGAATAGGCTTGCTGATAATTTTATTCCCGATAAATCCACACCTGCAATACCTGAAGAGTATAACAGTCATTCAAAGCCTCTTTCCAAGGCCGATGCAACATATCTTATTATAGACGGAATAATCCAGAATAGTGAGACTGGAGATCTATACCCTGCCTGGCAGAGTAATTTTAAAGAGGATCTATATGATTATGAGGGAGAAGGTAAATATGCCATAAGTCTTATTGGCAAAGAGTTTAACACTCTTTTTACCAGACGTTTTGATAAAGCGCCCATGTACGATGCTGAAGATTTTTCATCTTTTTCACAAATTGTTCCATTTATGAAAGGAATTAAAAGCATTTGCCTGACCGGACCATCAGGCTTTCAGACAATCTGTATATCAGCAGGCAGTCAATCACCCTCGGTAATGCTTAAAACTCCAAACGGGGGAGGAACTTTTCCAGCCACAGGGAATATGAAGGCATCATGGACAGCAGCTGATCCTGACGGCGACAACTTAATATACAGCCTGCTCTACAGCAATGACAATGGAGACAACTGGCAGGTGGTGCAGGATGAAATAGAAGATACTAATGCTTTAGTGGTACTTGATCAGCTGCCTGGAGGCAATGGAACATGTCTTCTTAAAATCCTTGCCACTGATGGTATCAACCAGGGTGAAAATATTATTAGCACTCCTTTTACCAAGGGCAATGTCCCGCCAGTTGTCAAAATTTTAAGCCCCAGATCTGTGACAGTATATAAAAGAAAGACACCAGTTACATTCAAAGCCATGGCATCGGATATTGAAGATAGAACTCTTGTTGCTGAAAATATGAACTGGTATTCTGATAAAGATGGATACCTTGGATCTGGCAAAGTATTGGAAACTTTAAATTTAGGATCTGGCATGCACAAGATTACCTTTAAAGGTTTTGATCTTGATGAAAAATCAGCAAGGGATACAACTCAGATCTACATTGAACCAACTCCATATGCAGATATTAAAGATGCCGCAGAGGAGGGTCCAAGAAATATTCTGCCCTCTGATCCCATAAAAATCATATGTACACTTGATGCGGCGCAGGATGTCATTGATGGAGACTATTGGCTGTTTATAAGGACACCTTCAAACAACACATACTATTGGCATAATGATGGCTGGACAGGTCAGGAAATTCCCTGGAGAGATGGCAAAATTGAAGACCTGGCTCCCATGACCGTTCTTGAGCCGACAGGAGAAGATCTGCCCGGCGGTGTTAATGGAAATTATGTCTTCTTTTTTGGTGTTGATACCATACAAGATGGTTATATAAACTGGTCTGATTTTTATTATGATACAATTACAATTATTGTAAACCCATGCCAGTCAGATTTAGACGGGGATAATGATGTGGATGGCAGTGATATATATCTGCTACTCCAAAATTTTGCTAATGGGTGCCTGGAGTCCTTTGCCAGAATATTTGGGTTTTGAAAAAGGTTTCAGCAGGATGGCTGAAAGTCTAAAAAATTAAATTAATAGGAAAAAATATTTTCTATTGACAAACAACGAATAAGCTGATTTACACTTATTAACATATTATAATTAAAGGTTTTTAGTAAAATTATTACATTTATACAAATTGGAATAATGATTTGCACCTGCAATTAAAATTGTCTATTTAATTACTACCCCCGAATTTGATCACGCCAGATTTATTTCCAAATTTGTTAAAATTATGCATTATGCACTAAATTAAGACAAATATTTTAATCCATGATTATGGAGGTAAAAATGGTCCGATCCCCATTTATTCGGAACCTTGTTTTTCTGGCAGGCCTTATCTGGCTTTTTGCTTTACCGTCAATTTCCTTTGCTGATGATTATTATGTCCATTCTGTTTTTGCTCCCACTCCCTTTCTTTTTCACGACAATGACCCAACACCCTCTATTGATGTTGATTATACGATTGGGTTTAGCTCTGGTTTTCCATCCTGCAACCTGTCCAAAGTAGGCGTGCGAATTCAACTTTTTAGGATACAACCTCACATAGATGATCTCCTTATTTCCACACAGAATTTTTTTATAACAATGAAACACTCCTCCTATTCAAGTAGTTATCCTTTTCCGCTTCACGATGAAGGGACTGCTTTTGATCTCAATAGTGGAGGATATTATTTTAAAGTAACTGTTGATTATAAAAATGTCTGCACAGAGTCTAATGAAGGCAATAATACCCTTGATTCATCAACTATAGATTTTCAAGTATCAAAAATTGATTATTGGATAACATCAATTTCAGCAACTGGACCATTTGCCCACGTAAAAAATAGAAGTGCGCCAACAATTGCAGTTAATTTTAATATTAATTGCAATGATCCAAATGGAATACTCCCCTGCAATGATATTATCGTAAAAGTTGATTTATACAAAACAGGAACACCTGATACTCTGGAAAACACCACAACGACTGTTGGAACAACAGGCTCCAATACTTTTAATTTCCCTTTATATGATGGTGGCGGCAACTTTGAACTGAACCATGAACAATACTATTTTAAATTCACCATTGATCCGGATGATACTGTTATTGAACAGAATGAAACAAATAATGATATGAATTCATCAAATTTTTACTATTCAATTTTATCAGGCGATCTCTATTTTGGAGATGGCATAACAGTCACCATTGATCCTGAATCTGATATTGGAAAATCTTTTTGCTGGGACCCGGACAGTTCAATGTGGCGCACATGCTATAATATTCATGGAACAGGGTCATGGACCAACTCATGGGGAACATATCCCATCACTTTTATCAGCACATCGTCTTTTTATAGAGGCGTTAACTATGATGGGTATTCCATAGACCTTAACTCCATAGAAAGCGTTGATGTTGGTTCTGGCACCCTGCATGGCTCTTCAAAAGGAATCAACATAATACTTGAAGGAGTAACCTTGGATCCAGCATCTGGATCTGACCCTGCTGGAATGAATTATACAAGCGGGAAAATTTATCTTCCCGAAGATGTAACATATCATTTCGAGCGTTCGTCAGGAGGCATAATAAGCCCCCATGGCGAATCTATCATCATATTTTCGTCAGGTATACCTGTTAATGATCCACCAGATATTAACTTTACATCGTTATTCTCTTCATCCCCTGTCTATTTTCACACATATGGAATGCCTTTTTATATAAAAACAAATGATGCACGTATCAATTTTAATGGAACATCAGACGGTATTGCCCTTCATACTTCAAGTTCTGAACCTGTCTATGTACACAAAGGTACAACAAAAGCCATTGCCTCAAACGACTTTAGAAGGTATAGAGGTTTTCCATCCAATGATATTGCCTTTTCCAAGGGAGGATCTACTCTTAACACTCCCCACATTGACGGAAACGGTCTCTCTGTAGATCTGGAATTTAAAGAATCAGTAGATTGCAATACTCCTTTCAAAATGGTTTTACCCCAGACCCATTTCCCAAGGGGAGGGTTATGCTGGCAGGCTTTTCAAACAGATATTGAGGCGGGTCAGCTTCATCCGTTTGAACATAAAGACATGACTTATTTTATGGATTTTAAAGGTGAGTGCCCAGATGGCAATTGTGGTGATACCCTTGAAACAACAAACTATGCAATCACTTCTGCAACTCAATTTGCCTCCACCGAAGATGGAAGCTTTGGCGGCATTTTTAAAGGAACAGATATTGTAGACCTGACCCGGTGGGGCAAACTTGCAAGTGGATACTATACCTATGAAAAAGATGATACCACCCACACAGGCGGTCTGTATATCCCGGGTTTTATTGCTACTGAAACGTCTGCTTCATCAGGATCTCCAGGAAAGCATTCAGTATCCCAGTTTCTTTTTGGTTCAAGGACATTTATTGACAAAGCCAGACTTGGTTCAATAAATCATCTTAATGATCCTGAAAACTCTACAGCTCAAAATGGGAACGAGTATTTTGCCGGAATCAACATGGGACCACAATTCCTTGAAGCAGAAGGAGGAGTTAATCCAGGGCTTTCAGATTCCATCGCTGATACTGATTTAAACATCCTCTTTAATGGAAATTCCAGTCAAGACAGCTTCAATGTAACCGATTACACAAAATATGTATTGCGCCCCGGAGGTATCACAGGGGTTTTTAATACTAATTTTAAAGAGAGCATTGAAATTTACAAGTATCAACTTAATTTAGAACGTTTTGCCTTTCGTCAGGTCATGAATAAAATGGATGATGAAACATTTATTGATGGAAACCTTGATCTTCCATTTCCAGCAGGTCTCCATGTGGCGTTTACAAATCTTGATATCACCTGTACCGGTGATTTTGCCGACGGTGAAATAGAGACAGAGGCGTGTGACGGCATTGATAATGATTCAGATGGTGAAATTGATGAAGGATGCGGTGAAGCTTTATCCTATTGGAATATACCAGTATCCTATCTTGGCATGGCATTCAAGGATCAGGGAGCGGCAGGAATATGTCCTGATCCAAACAGTAGAAAACTCTATCTTGATACACTGAACCAGGTAAACGGGGTAAACGGAAAAATCACCCTGGGATCTTTCTGGAACCCGGATGGAACTCCTGAAGATGAGATCATGACAGCTGCTGCTGAGATGTGGACAGATTCACCGGAGGGTGCTGTGGATGAAGGTTTTGCCATGATTCTTAGAAAAGGATATCTAAATCATAAAACATCCTATCCTTTAAGCACCTCTGATGGATTTACAAATCTTATAGCGAACTTAGATGTACCATTGTTCTATGATCTTGCCATACATGGTCATTATGTGAATAAATCCACAGATCCTGAAGATGGCTCCTTTGAGATCTATCTGTCTGAAGACAACTCGGATACTGATACTGATTTTGATGGTGTCCCAACGGGCTATGCATCAATTTCAGAGTACAGAGAATTTCTCACAAATGATGATGAAACCATCTCTCCTGATCCAAGACCCCATGCAAAATACAACTGGCCAAGTTCGGAAATCATCAAACTTGATTATCCTCTTTTGTATAATAGATCAGCTGATACAACACCACCTCAGTTTTCCGGAGTAAAGCAGGACACCAACCTTCCCGAAGGCGATGACCCTGTTATTGGCGTATATTCAGTACCTGATTATGTTAAACCCGACAGGACAAAACTCTCCTTTGGGATTTCAGCGGATATTGCAGCTCTTTCCGATGCCTGCTTAGATCTCTCGTCTCTTACGGGAAGTCTTGATGATTTTCTATTAAACCAGCTTGGTATCAGTGATATTGCCGGAGACAGCCTTGAAGGGCTGCTTGGAGCCCTTGGAACTTCTACAGAGGCAATGCATGATACTACAGGTGGAAATATTACATCTCTCATCGGCCTTGCCATGAATGAGGTTTTAGATCCTCTTACAAATGAAGGCCAGCCCTTTGACATCCTTGCTGATCTTTTAAGCAGGATACACAATGCCCCTTCCCTTGTTACAAGCCAGGTACAAAGTCTTGTAACTGCTGCCAGGGATGAAGTTGAAGATCGCCTTGCAGCAGGGCTTAACACTGCATTGTCAGATCTTTATACGGGCAACCTTGCGACTCTTGTGGCATACAGCGAGGCTTCAATTGATGAAGCACTTGCTAATGGGCACCTTGCTTCTTTTCCATTTTCAGGAGATCTTGAAGCTTTACGCCAGGATCTTTCATCCTTAAAAAACAGTATCTCAAGCCTTAAAGATATTCTGGAGCAGGCAGGATCAGCTCTTGGCAATGCAAGAAATGCTGTGGAAGAAGTTAAGACAAATACCATGGGTGTTATTTCCCAGGTTTCAGGTGCAATCTCAGATATCAATTCTGTCATTGGAACCTTAGGTGACTATACAAGTTCTGATACTTCTGTTAATCCACTGTTTGGCCCCCTTGAAACTGCCCAGGGCTATCTTAATGATGCAAAAACTGCCATTGAAGATCTTAATATCTCTGCCATTGCCGATGCTCTGGAACAGGCAGCATCCCTGGCTGGAGGCTCAATAGACACAGCATTTTTAAATGATGTGGAACAATTTTTTGATGACAGAATAGATGAGTTGGACGAACTCATGGATGAGGCTGAAACCAGATTTCAGACCCTTTTTCTGGATGCCAACATGGGCGGTCTTTTTACCGATGTAAATTCAAGGCTGACCATGATCAATGGTCATGTAACTTCTCTTGAAACAATGTTAAACCAGGTGTTTTCACGGGTGCTTGAAGATATGGATCATGATGGAACCGATGACGGTGGATATATAGGTATTGTTGAAAACAGCCTTAATACCATTGTAAGCAGTCTTGAAACCCTTGAAAATATTTTTACAGATCTTGATGGCTCTTCGATTGCATCGGGCACAACATGGAATGATCTCTTACTTACCGGACAGGAAAACCTTGATACAATGGCACAGGGTGTTGTAACAGCACTTATTTCTGCCGGTGGAGAGATAGGCTCCTTTGCTGCAACCATAGACACAAGTTCCGGTGATGCTTTTACCAATATGTTTGTTGCAAGCATCATGGGGCTGATTGACGCACCCATAAACAATGCCATGGGCGAACTCAATATCATACTTGAGCAGGCTTTTGAAGAGACTGTCGGAGGTTTTCTCCCTGATCCTGATGCAGATGACATAAAAGAGTTTATTGTCAGTGCCATTTTAAACTCTGATCAGATTCAAAGCCTTAATAACAGCTTTTTCCAGCAGTTTGGATTTATCTCTGACTATATTGATGATCTTACAGGAGAGTTGACAAGTCAGGTCAACCGCATGATTACAGAGGCAGTTGCAGCAGTATCAGAGGGTCTAAGCAGCCAGATGGAAAATATTACAAGCAATATCGGCGGCAGCGGCGATGGTCTTGCAGCTGCAAAAATAGACGGTTATGCCATTGTCTCCCAGGAAGAGGTGGAGAGATTCCACCTTGAAGCTGAGTTTGAATTCAGCGGAGACCCCGACCCAACCATATACTGGGCAGCCCTTGATGTTACATCATGGAATGCAGAAAATGGCAAAGCAAGCGGATGTTCCATGGATGGGACTGGCCTTGTGGATGTTACAATCTCCACCAGAGACATAAGTGCGGATATGCTTGGATGCTCTCTTGGAATAAAAGAAGCACTACTTGGTTTTACCCTTGCAGGCCCTGTTCCCATTGGAGTGTTTGGCTATGTTTACACTTCAGGAGAACTTGATTTTGAAGCCGTTGTCCTATCTGACATAGGTCTTGAATTGGGAGTGGGTGCCATTGAACTCTATCTTGGTGCAAAAGCCACGGGGCGTTTTGAAAGTTACATAATATCAGCAGCATTCTATTTTGGCAGAAGCTGCGACTATGCAGTTTTAAAAAGGCTTGACCCTGAAGTTGCAGAGTTTCTTGGAGACAGAGACGGGCTCACGGGGGTATATATAAGAGGCAGTGCATCAGTTCCCATATATAATTTTGGCTGTGTTTTCAAAGTTGGTGTGGGGTGTGATATAGGTGCATGGTATTTTGCAGATCCCCCTGCAACCTATGGAGGTCTGTTTGGAGGCTCAGCATATGGTCAGGTTGCCTGTATTGTTTCACTCAAAGGTGAAGTAAGACTTATTGGTGCAAAAATTGGTGAGGAATACAGTTTTGAAGGAAGTGGCTGGGGAGCAGGCGGTATTGGCTTTTGTGAGCCTGAAGACTGGGATTCCATATCTGAAAGCCGGTCAGACAGCTGGTGCCTTACAGGCGATGCATCATTTAAAGCAACATATAAAGGAAGCTGGTCCATTGAAGGTCCAAGCGTGGACTGCTGTTTTTAAAACTGCCAGGGGCAGATCTGGTCTTAATTCATAATCTGCCTGCAGCAAAGCATAAAAGTGAATGATAGTTTTTTAAAAACTCTCATATAAAAACTATAAATTAAACTTCAGGAGCTGGAGAATGGGAAAATTTGCCAGAAGATTATCAGCAATAATTTTATTAGTATTACTATTTTGTTTTTTTGCCGTAAACCAGGGTTTGGCAGCAGACAGGATGTTTTTTGGCGGCATCAGCTCACAGAACATTACCACAGGTAACATGGACGTGCTTGTCTCCTGGGGCGAACTTGAGGGGACAATACCTGATTCTGTTTTACGCTTTAATATTTATAGAAAAACCGGGGCAGGAGCTTACTTGCTGATAAAAACCATTGAAAACTCACTTATTAGTCCCTCTCAAATCCAGGCACTGTTTAATGAGCCTGGAGAAGAAAAACAGCGCCAGGAAATTATTATAATGCTTACAGGTGTTTTCCCTGATACTAATCTCTCAAATTATTACACATATCTTCATAATGTGATGGATCCATTACATCCTGAATATAACCCTCTTCAAAAAAAATTTTTATCAAGATACAGCCGCAATGCTGCAAGGGCTTTGGGCAGAGCGTTTATTGACAGAAAGGTTGTTCCAGCAACATACACATATATGATTACCGGGATTTTGGAAGGTGACCCGGAAACAGAAACCACTCCATTGGGGCGATTTGAAATCAATACTAACAGTGAAACCATCCTGCCTGAACCTGAAGATTTCGAACAGGTCAGAGTTGGCAGCTGTTCTGATATCCGAAAAAATATTGACCATGCAACAATTCATCTCAACTGGCAGGTACCTTCAAGACCTGAACTTATGTCCCTCAAATCTTTAATGTATGGATATGATATTTATCGCTCCAGCTCAGATCTTGGTACATTAACTCTTCGCACCTCAATCCCGTCAAGCCTTGAAAAAATTACTGATATTCCTCTTATAGCTTCCGGTAATGCACCCTCAGAAGGTCTTGGTGCTTTTCTTGCCAAAGATGATGGCAATGCATTGTCAGGAGGTGAAGGTCTTGAACCCGGAGATGCATATTACTATTACCTTGTTGCAAGAGACCTTGCAGGAAACTATTCTAAGACATCAGGTCCAGTTAAAGCTGTAGTTCCAGACACAAGGCCTCCTGTTGTTCCGTGGAATGTCCACAGCCAGAGAGAAGAGATAGGATCAGCTCCATATACTCCAAGGCTAACACTTATGTGGGATCAGGTTAACAATATAAATTATCTTAAACAATACAGCACGGGAAAGGAGATCTGTGACAGCTCTCCCACTGAAGTCTGCCATGTCCAGCCACCTAACACCTGCGACTCTTTTAACCCTTTGTGCATTGATCTTGACGTTGTTAAATATCTTGTTTACCGGTTTGATTCATTCAAGGATGCAACCCAGTATGGCACAGACAGTGATGGTGATCTATGGCCCGATGAACTTGAAGATTTAAATGAAGACGGCATTATTGATCCAGGAGAGACAGACCCTTGTGATCCTGCATCCCATCCTCCCGGTACTCCTTCAAACCTGATTAACCAAATTTTCCAAGGCGATCCATCCCATATCCGCACCCTGGCATCGGGTAAAAAAATAATGTATTATCAAGACCCCATTCCAGCGCCTGACAATAAGGTGTACTGGTACAGAATCAGCACCGTAGATCCTTCTGGCAATGCAAGTCCTCTATCCCCTCCTGCAAGGGCGTCTTTGTGGGACAGGTCACAGCCCGATCTTAATGGCAGACTTAAAAGGCAGGTTTGTGACTATGCTGCAAAGTATTACAAACGGGAAGAAGAGCATTGTGAAAAACCTTGTGATGATAATATGGATATCCTCACCATAATTGATGAAACAGGCCTTGCCGACAGTTTTAAACTCTATGAACTGTGTAAGGATGATAGCGGCAGGATATATAATCAACTAATTTACAGCGGCTCTATTAAACACAGAAGATGCCTTACCAGGGGTGATGAGATTGATATAGAAATGTGCAGATCCCAATGTGGCCAGGACCAGCAGGCTGGGTTCATGGTCAAATTCTTTGGCAGAAACGGCCTTGCCGTGGAAAGTGAAATTTTTAATCTCGAACAGGGATTGTGTGAACCAGCAGGGTGCGTGGTATTATTCAAAGATTGCAGGGATATTTTCATTCCCTGGGGAGATCCTGGATATATGCCGCCTCTTATTCCTGGTGATCCCATTGATATCTGTGTGACCCTTGAACCTGGCGAATGTGCAAAAGTTTATCAAAAAATAAAAGGCAAATACAGCCCTGTAAAAAATTTTTGCAACAATAGTAATACAGTAATGGAGATATGTGATCCAATAGATTTTGAAGCAATAGTCACCATGGATATCTGCCTTGGGCTCAGAATATTCTCCAAAAACCATGTTGGTTCAGGCATGGGATATTTTCAGTGCATCACGCTCATGGCTGGAGTGCCCCAGCCACCGCTTCTTGAAAGCGTAGAAAAAAGCGGAACTGAATCAAACCCAACTTTTGAACTTAAATGGTCAGCCCAGAGTGAGGGAATTGCAGCTTTTATTATCCAGCGTAAAGGTGAAGCATCAACATTTTATGAAACTGCCTGGAATCTTGACCCTGACCCTGCCACAGGTCAGTATATCTTTCAAATGCCCATTGATCCAGGTCAGATAGAAGATGAGTGGTGCTTTAAAATAAAAACTGTTGATTCTACCTTTCAGATGAGCAGCTGGTCATCTTCACTCTGTGCTATCTGGGGTGAAGCAGAGAGCATCAAATCCCTTAAATGGCCCCATGTTACAGAACCGCCTGAAGGTGACCCTTTAACAGCATTTTATATGATAGACGAACAGGTGGGCGCTATTGTTCTTTCTAAGGATCTTACCCAAATTTTGTATGATTTAGGTCCGGAAGGAAATGATGAGTGTTATTACGGTTTGACAGACTGTATTCAGAGAGAAGGTCAGGACAAAGACTGTTTAAAAGCCTTAATGGTCTGCAACTGCAACCTTTGCGGCAGTATTGATGCCTGGAATGATTATGATCAGTTTGTGGTATATCGCCAGGAGGAGAATAAAAACTATATTCAGGTCAGCCCCCTTGTGGAGAAGATTCACTGTTATATATATGATCAACCAATCAACGATGACTGCAAATGGTTTAGTGCAATTGCCGATCCATTGATATACCTTTTAAGGCTTCAGGCAGGCTCAGTAAGCGGAGTTGAGCCCACAGTCAAGGCAGAACTTGAAAACTCAGAACGTCTTGTTTTTGTTGACTGGTATCCCCATAAAGCTGGTGCAAAGGTCAGATATCATCTAATAAAAACAGGAAAAACCAGTTCAGAGCCTGAAAAGGTTTTTACAAGTGACTGGATTGAAATGAAATAATTTTAATTAAATCAGGATATAAATAATTTCACTCTATATCAGGAGAAATCATGAAATTAAAAGTTTGGTGTAACTGCCACGGGCAAGGTAAGTCTTTAACTGCTGCTTGCTTTCGAGAAAATATGAACATCATGGATATGGTCTGCAAAAGCTTTCATATAAAATATATGATAATCATTGGATTTATTTTTCTGACATATGTCCAGGCAATGGCATTTAATCCTGTGACCAATGAAAACCTGATACTCTTTGATGCAGATGGACAGATAACAGGAACCTATCACCTTCATGATTTCACTGTAGGCATAAGCATGTCTGGTTCAGATTATGATGTTAAATCAGAAGAGTATACAGGTGGACCTTTGTCAACACCTGTTTCCCATACAACAACAGTTCCCTCTTCTGGAAGCGTTGCAGTTGCACCTAATATTCTTGGTCAGACAATCCCAAGCCCTCCTGCAGGAATACCACAAGTCTCACTGTTCAGTTTTGATGATGCTGTTTTTGCCTCCACAACATCTAAAGATCCTGGCATAAGTTTTTCACCCTCTTCCGGCACCTATACCCAGACAATGGTGGTTGCAATCCAGGCAAGCCCTGCCGCGGCAATAGTGCAATATCAAAAAAAAGGAGATACATTATGGACACCTGCCGGCAACCATTTGGAGTTGTATATTTATAAAAATACCTCTTTGACAATCAGAGCTAAAACAGGATCAGGAAGCTTTACAAGATATAGTGATGAAAAAATAGTAAAGTTTACCATCACCCGCCCGGGCGGTGAAAATCCTGAAATGGTTGACTCAGACCATGACGGCATTCCAGATTCCTGGGAAATTGCTAACACTAAAAGTTATGGATTCAACCCCTTAAAAAGTGACAGTGATAAAGATACAGACAGCGATGGCATATCTGATTTTGATGAAATCTTGCGCGGTTTTGACCCCAATGATCCCTGTATTCCCAAAATATGCGCCTCATCTATACCTCCTTTGTCAGATCCTCCCACCGAGGAAGAGCTGGCACTTTTTGCAACAATCGGATCCTTTGCCCCGGCTTATGATACTGATGGTGACGGCTGGAGTGACTGGGATGAAATAAATTTAAGGGGCACAGCTTTTAATGATGCCAATGAAACACCAACAGCAAGAAAATTTAATGAGGTGGAGCGTAAACTTTCAGGCATTTTTTATGATGCAGCTTCTGTTCCGGTTCCTGATCTCAATTTTAATATTACATCATTTGGATCACAAATCCTTGCCTATGGAGTATCTGTTACAGGCGGTGCCTATGGAGAGATAAGAGTACCTGTGGGAGAACCAGCTCTTATCTGTGCAGCAGGATTACCAGATGCTGATCCGCCAGACTCTTTAAAAAACTTTGTTATTAAAAGATATATCCCTGTCACAAAGGATCTTAGCCCAAAAAATATGCCCGGAACATGGAATTCAGCAGCAGAATGGCAAACAATGTATATAGCATTTCTTGGAGCAAATCTTGTTGAAGAGAATACAAATTTTAATGTAAATATTTCAGATTACTATCCCCTTGCAGTTCTTGAAAGAGAACTTGAAATAGTTGGAGGCCTTGAAGATATAGCGGGTTCACCAATCTATCTTTTCCTTGGATCAAAAACTCATATTCCAGCTTTTGCAGCATTAATTGATATGGAAGGACTTTTAACATCAAGGGGCCAGACAATGAATGATCATCTCCAGGATATTGTCTCTTTGCTTGCCTCCCTTGAAATATGCCCGGCTCCCCCGGCATTTTTATCAGATGCTGACACACTCTATGCAGGCTGGGCACCTGAAGATGCAATAAAAGTAGAACAAAAAATTGCCGATCTTTTCCAGGAGCCTGAAGGAAGATACCTTGCAGGCCTTATGCTTGATCTTACCTTTGCAGAACTTGATGCAATGCCCCAGGCCATGTGTGATATTCTCAATTTTTCAGGTGATCTTGACTCAGATGGCATGAATAATGGAGATGAAGTACCCACTGTGGCAAACCCCGACGGCACTTCTAACCCTTTCATGGACGACACGGATGACGACGGAATCAATGATTTTGCCGATAACTGTCCAAAACACTATAATCCAGGACAGCAGGACTTTGACAATGACGGCATTGGCGATGGCTGCGACCCTGACGGTGACAACGACGGCCTTGCTGACGGCATAGAATCAGCCTTTGGGTCAAATCCTTTTAATCCTGATACTGATGGTGATGAAATCTTAGATCTAGAAGAGTGGCTTACCTATTCAGATCCTGGTATTGCAATCATCTTTACCATGCTGGAGTCTCCCACAAAAATGAGCTTTCAAACAATTGGAGGAACCATACCCCTTGGCGTAACTGATATGACTATTACAGTTAATGGCACCCCACAGGGACCTGTGAATTTCAATCTGTCCTCAACAACATGGACATGCCCTGTTACCGGCATTAAACAAGGTGATAACGACGTTTATGCTATAGCCTACAATGCCATGGAATTTCGCTGGGGTTATGCTTCAGCAATTATTGAACGAATATCACCTGATATTCTCTATGTTCCAGGTGACCATGCCACAATCCAGGCAGCAATAGATGCATCTTCCAATGGCGACATTGTACTTGTCAGTCCTGGCACCTATAATGAAAATATAGATTTTACAGGTAAATTAATTAAAGTCATGAAACAACCCGGTCTTGACGAAGCTATCATAGACGGTCAGGCAGGTGGCAGCGTTGTAACTTTTAACAATGAAGAGACTCAATTTTCAAGGCTTACAGGCTTTATCATCACAAATGGAGCAGCTGAAAATGGAGCAGGCATCTATTGCGGCAGTAATACAAGCCCTGTAATTACAAATAATACAATTCACAGCAATATTGCATTTTCCAGTGGTGGTGGTATTTACATAGCCCAGAGCTCGCAACCCCATATTATAAACAATACAATAGATTCCAACATAGCAGCCCAGGGCGGTGGTATTTACTGTGCACTATCTTCAACTCCTGTTATTGAAAATAATGTCATGGCAAACAGTTCGCTTGATTCATTTGAAATATTTGCAGCTCCCGGAGCCAGCCCTCAAAATAATTTTAACGATTTGTGGAATACCAATGCACAATTCATTACAGGCGCAAGCTCTGGTGGTGACACCATTAATTTACCTCCTGAATTTACAGGGGATGATTACAGGCTTACTGAAATTTCCCCAT
>JAOZRI010000173.1 GCA_029940235.1 Desulfobacula sp.
TAAGAATCAGATTGACAAGAAAAGGAACAAAGAAAAAACCTTTTTACAGAATTGTGGCTGCTGACATTGAGAGCCCGAGAGATGGCAAATTTTTGGAATTACTCGGAACCTATGATCCAATGGTTGAACCTGTTGCCATCACATTAAAAGAGGATAGGATAAACTATTGGCTGCAGGAAGGTGCTAAACCATCAACAACTGTTGCAAGCTTATTCAAGCAAAAAGGCTTAGCCCAGGCTTAGTATCCAGGTTATTCTCACCTGGCTGTATAAATGGAGATAAAAAGATGAAAGAGCTGATAGAATATATTGCAAGAGCACTGGTGGACACTCCTGATGATGTTAATGTTTCAGAGGTAAGTGGTGACCAAACTTGTGTTCTGGAGCTAAAGGTGGCCAAGGAGGACCTTGGAAAAGTCATAGGAAAACAGGGAAGGTCAGCAAGAGCCATGAGAACGATTCTAAGTGCGGCATCAACTAAACTTGGAAAACGTACGGTCCTTGAAATTATAGAATAATTCAATTTTAAATTTTTAATCATTGAATACACAAAATGGATGGAACAGGTTATGGACAGAACATCTTTGTTTACCATAGGCAAAGTAGCAGGAGTCCATGGTCTTAATGGCAATCTTAAAGTGTGGTCATTTGCCGACTCCATTGATACTTTCAGCCCTGGTAGAAGGGTTTTTTTGCAAAGTAAAAAAGAGCTGGGTCAACCATTTAATATTTTAAAGGTACTACCCCATAAAAAAGGGGTTTTACTCTCCCTTGAAGGTATTGATAACAGGACTCTTGCTGAAAATTTTGTGGGCAGTGAGATCCTTATAGACAGAGGTCAATTACCAGAGCCTGAAGAAGGTACCTGGTATTGGCAGGATTTACTGGGACTTGATGTTTTTGATACTAAAAAAGGCTTTATTGGTAAAGTAAAAGAGATCTTTCCAACCGGAGCACATGATATTCTGGTGGTAATGGACAATAAAAATGAAACCCTTGTACCCATGCATAAGCACTTTATTAATTCCATTGATGCTCAACAAAAGGCAATAAAAGTAAATTTGCCAGAGGATTTAATGGATTATTAATGGATTTTACTGTATTAACCCTGTTTCCTGAATTGCTTGACTCTTTTTTTGATCATGGCATGATTGCACGTGGCATTAAAAAAAAACTGATAACAGCAGACAGCATCAATATAAGGGATTTTTCCACGGATCGACATAATACGGTTGATGACAGGCCCTATGGTGGAGGGAGCGGCATGGTGATGAAGCCTGAAGTTTTACAGGCAGCTGTTTTGCATGCAAAACAAAAAAATCCCAGGTCCAAAGTAGTATTAATGAGCCCCCAGGGAATAAAATTCAACCAGGAAAAAGCAAGGAAATATGCAGCACAAAAACAGGGAATTATTTTTGTGTGCGGCAGGTATGAAGGAATTGATGAACGTGTATATACTACTCTTATTGATGAGGAAATATCCATTGGGGATTATGTCATGACAGGTGGAGAGCTTGCATCCATGGTTATCATTGATGCCACAGCAAGATTGATTCCTGGTGTATTGGGAAGTGTGGAATCTTATCAGTCAGATTCATTTACCAGCGACAGACTTGAATATGCCCAGTATACACGACCGGAAAAATTTGATGAATTAAAAGTTCCAGAAATTTTATTATCTGGAAACCATGAAAAAATCAGGCTGTGGAGAAAAAATTCTTCACTGCAGAGAACTTTTTTAAAAAGGCCGGATCTTTTTGAAAAAAGCCAATTGGATACAGAAGAGAAAAAAATAGTAAAATTATGGATTCAGGAGTTAACAACCCTTATTGAATAAAAATGGTAAATAATAACCTTTATGTGGCCCTGATCCATTTTCCTGTGATGAACAAGAAGGATCAGCCCATTGGCTCTGCCCTGACAACAATAGATCTGCATGATATTGCAAGGGCATCCATTACATTTGGAGTGAAAGGCTTTTTTGTTATAACTCCCTATGAAGATCAGGCAAGGCTTGCCACACAGGTTATAGATCACTGGACAAAGGGAGTTGGAGGAAAGCTCAACCCTTTCAGAAAAAAAGCCCTTGAACTTATCAGGGTGACAAAAACCTTTGAGGATGCTCTCAAAGAGGTTGAAAAAGAGAGAGAGGAACCGGTTATAACTATTGCCACAAGCGCAAAAAAAATATCTGGTTCCATAACAACAGAAGACTTAAGGCAAAAGCTTGAAAATCAAGCTTCTCATGTCTTGATTTTTGGAACGGCATGGGGCCTTGCAAAAGAGTTGATAGACAGATGTGATTATATTTTAGACCCGATTAAGGGGAGCACTGAATACAACCATCTTTCTGTCAGGTCTGCTGCATCAATATATTTAGATAGAATTATAAACAGCAGATAAACCATTATCTGCTCACAATAAGATATTTTTGAATAATGATATTTGGAGGAAAAAATGACCAACATAATTGAAAAATTAGAAAAAGAGCAAATCCGTCTTGATATCCCTGAGTTTAGTTCAGGTGATACTGTAAAGGTACATGTGAAAATCAGGGAGGGTGAAAAAGAGCGTATCCAGATTTTCCAGGGTGTTGTAATAAAAAAAACCAAAGGTTTTTCCAGCGCCCGTTTTACCGTTAGAAAAATTACAGGCGGTGTGGGAGTAGAGAGAATATTCCCGCTTTATTCCCCTGTTGTTGATAAAATTGAAGTGGTAACCAAAGGACGCGTGAGAAGATCCAAACTTTACTATCTAAGGAATCTTAGAGGAAAAGCTGCCAGGATTAAAGAGAAAAGATTTGCATAACCACCTTTTTCATGTGGGAATATGAAAAAAAAGCGTTCAACAGAGGATGTAAATTAATAGCAGGTATTGACGAGGCTGGCAGGGGTCCCCTTGCCGGTCCGGTTGTATCTGCTGCTGTTATACTGCCAAAAGATTTTTCCTGCCCTGGTATTACAGATTCAAAAAAACTGTCTGAAAAAAAACGTAATCTCTTTTTTCCTATTATCAAGGAACAGGCTGTTTGCGTTGCAACCGGTATGGCCTCACACCATGAGATAGACCAGATCAATATTCTCCAGGCATCTTTGCTTTCCATGAAACGCGCTGTTAAAAATCTTTCACAAGCTCCAAATTTTATTATCCCGGATTTTCTTTTAATTGACGGTAAATTTACCATAGAGATGGATATTGCTCAATCAGCAATTGTTAAAGGAGATTCAAAAAGTATTTCCATAGCAGCTGCATCCATCATTGCCAAAGTCACAAGGGATTCCATAATGAAAGAGCTCCATGAAAAATATCCTTTATACAATTTTATCCAGCATAAGGGATATCCCACCAGGGCACATAAAGAAGCCATTTTGCAGCATGGTCCCTGCCCGGTTCACCGGCAAACTTTTAAAGGGGTAAAAGGGATCAAAGAGACAAACAATGGTAAATGACAAACAGACCCTGGGACAACAGGGAGAAACTGCTGCCATATCCTTTCTTAAGGATAAAGGATTCACCATTCTTGAAACCAACTACCGAACAAAACCTGCAGAGATAGATATTATTGCCAAAGATGATAACTGCATATGTTTTATTGAAGTAAAAACCAGGCGCAGTATAAAAAAAGGCCTGCCAAGGGAATCTGTCAACTATTCAAAGCAGAAAAAAATCATAAAAGGAGCTCTGTTCTATTTAAAAGATAAAAAACTTATTAACTCAAGAATCAGGTTTGATGTAGTTGAAGTACTGGAAAAAGATGGTAATTTTTGCATCAATCTAATTCAACACGCTTTCCAGGCTGATTTTTAAAAAAACAGTACTTATATCTTGTAAACCATAAAAAAATGTACTTTGTTAAAAAAGTAAAAAGGAAGTTCCATTGATATGGGAAAATGTATAAAACACCCTTTAAGGGAAACATCTTACAGGTGCGCAAAATATGATATCTATTATTGCAAGGAGTGTCTGCATTGCAAGGATCCAAAAATGTATTGTAAATTCAGGCAATCCTGCCCTATCCATTTTATTACTGAAAAAGGATTTGATCCAGAGGAGTAATTCTAATGAAAAAAGATACACATAATTTTATTCAAGAATATAAAGGGCTTGGAGCTTTTGGAATGGACCGGGAAACCGATGAAGAGACTATTATGTTTTACCTCCAAAAATTTTCTGAAGATTCATTTTTAAATACTTTTATACCAAGACTGCCAGATGAAGAGCTTGAAGAAATTTATCTGTTTATCAATAAAAAGCTAAAACAGCATCTTATTGAGGAAGAGTATCATACTCTGTTCCTGAAAGATGAATAAAACCATAGACCTTATTGTTGTTTAAGGTTATTTATGGTTAGTGTTATACTTTTTTATCGATAAATTAAAATATTTTATTGACACATCTCTAAGATTAACATATTCCAACCTTATTTTTGTATGATTTATATGAAAGAACAGCTCACTGCTTTGATTCTTTCATGCTTTGGTTTCTGCCCTTTAAGATATTGTGTGGTGGATAACCAGATCTGCCAGTTTCTGCCCTTTAGGGTACATGGCGGTTAGTTTGAATATTAATTTTTGGAGATTGAAAATGAAAAAATTTTCCACCACTGTTTTATCTATTGTTTTTATCATTAGTATAAGTTTTATTGCGGCCCATGCAAAAAGTCAGAGTTTGATGATGGCAACTACCACCAGCACCGACAACACAGGTCTTTTAGATTATCTGATACCCCATTTTGTAAAGGAGACCGGCATTGATTTAAAATGGACTGCAACAGGCACAGGAAAAGCCCTGAAACTTGGACAAAAATGTGATGTTGATGTGCTTCTTGTCCATGCCCCGCCGGCAGAAAAAAAATATATTGCCAAGGGATATGGACAAGACAGAAGAGAGGTCATGTACAATGATTTTGTGATTATTGGCCCTGAAAATGATCCTGCCAAAATCAAAGGCAAAAGCATATCAGATGCACTAAAAGCCATTAAGACAAAACAGGCAGTGTTTGCAAGCCGTGGTGATGATTCCGGTACTAACAAAAAAGAAAAACTATTGTGGAAAAATGCAGGAATCCAGCTGCCTGACAAAGAAAAATGGTATCTCCAGACAGGCCAGGGAATGCTTGCAACTATAAATATATGCCAGGAAAGAGATGGCTATACCATGACAGACCGGGGAACATATATTAAATATCAATCTGTAAAGGGCGGCAATGCTCCATTAAAAATCATGGTTGAGGGTGACACTATTCTGCTCAACCAATACAGTGTATTAACTCTTGATCCTAAAAACTGTGCCAATGCTAAATATGATCTGGCAGTTAAATTCTCCGACTGGATGGCTTCACAAAATGCACAGAACCTGATAAAAGACTTCAGACTGCTTGGGCAAAAGCT
>JAOZRI010000174.1:0-1870 GCA_029940235.1 Desulfobacula sp.
AAAATCCCTGATAATCCATGGGTTAATGCCACAAGATTGCCAAAAATCAGGCTCTGGAGCAGATTTGGCTTGCACGATAAAATATAGGATAGAGCAACAGCCTTGCCATGTCCAGGTCCTGCTGAATGAATCACACCGTAAGCAAAAGCTGAGGCAAAAAGAATAAAAAAAGGCACCAGGCTTTTTTTTGTTCTGACCTCACGTATTAAATGGGACATTTTTTCCCTTAACTGCTTTTGCCAGAAAATTATTTTTACAAAAAATTCATTTTTTATTAAAGGTTTTAAAGTGTCAGGTTTAGAAATACCCTGCTGTTTTTCAGGTTTTGATGTAAAAGGGTTGCTGGCATTTGTTGTTGATTTTGATAAAAATAAAATAATTAAATTCAGCAATATAGGAAAATGCTTTTGCCTTAATTGATGCAATCTCTTTTTTTTCAAGGATTCCGTTTTTATTCATATTATGATTGCCATTATCATGGGGCTTTACAAATTTACATTCTCTTACAGTGAAATGCCGGTTGGCTGGTTTGAAAGTTTTTTTGGCTGGCTTTCAGGTGTTGCAGAAAGTGCACTGCCAGAAGGGCTGTTAAAATCTCTTATAGTTTCTGGAATAATTGATGGAGCAGGCGGAGTGCTTGGTTTTGTACCCTTAATTATGTTCATGTTTTTTGGCATTGCCCTGCTTGAAGATTCCGGCTATCTTGCGCGGATGTCTTTTATGCTGGACAGGATTTTTCGAATGTTTGGACTTCACGGCAGTTCAGTAATGGCTTTTATTGTTTCAGGCGGAATTACAGGAGGTTGTGCTGTGCCGGGTGTTATGGCAGCAAGGACATTAAAATCTCCAAAAGAGAGACTTGCAACACTTGGAACTGCCTTCAAATGATTTATGTGATTTTGATTTTCCTGTTGTAAAATAAAAAACTATTTTATTCAAAAATTTAGTTTTAATACTTGATTTGTCTTTCCACATTTATTGCAGGGCAACATCATAGTTTTGCACATTTTCAGTTTCAATCACCTCAATAACAATACGATTCATGACCCCAT
Source organism: Desulfobacula sp. (assembly GCA_029940235.1). Taxonomy (GTDB): domain Bacteria; phylum Desulfobacterota; class Desulfobacteria; order Desulfobacterales; family Desulfobacteraceae; genus Desulfobacula. The sequence goes on from JAOZRI010000174.1 coordinate 1,053, forward strand.
AGTATTCTGCTGTTGCTATAATGAAATCTGTTGATATTTTTTATAGATATAATTATCCTTGAAAACTATATCACTCAGTGCTATATATAAATATATGAAACGCTTAATGACCAGACATTTTTCAAAATGGGCTAAAAACAGGATATCAGTATCAAAGAATTATCCCAAGCCCTTGATGAGATAAAAAATGGTCAATGTGAAGCAAGCCTTGGTGGTTCTATACTGAAAAAACGAATTAGATTTCAAGGAAAGGGTAAAAGCAAAAGTGGCAGAACAATTATTTGTTACAAAAAAGGGGACAGAGCAATATTTATCCATGGTTTTGCAAAGAATGAAAAATCCAACCTGTCTCCAAAAGAACTTAAGGCACTTAAAGAGTTATCAAAAATCTTAATAGGATTTTCAATTAAGCAAATTAATACCGCCGTTAAAAACGGGGACTTTATAGAGGTGATAATATGAGATCTTCAATAGCTAAATCCATTACCAGTACAGTTGAAGACTTGGAAAAAAGCGGTCTGATAAATGAAATAACCATGAAAAATATTCAAAGCCTTTGTGTTCCAGCTGTTAAGGACTATAAACCAGGAAAAATTGTCTTGTTAAGAAAGAAATTCAACTTAAGCCAAGCAGCACTTGCATATATTTTCAACATCAGCCCTTCAACCGTTCAAAAATGGGAACAAGGTAATAAAAAACCAACTGGAGCATCCAAAAAATTACTGGACATTATAGAACGTAAAGGTCTTGAAGTCTTATTATAACGTCAGAATAAAATTAGAATGGTCAAGTATTAATCTGTAGCTATTTCATTTTTT
>JAOZRI010000174.1:1970-5366 GCA_029940235.1 Desulfobacula sp.
CCACCTTTTGATATAAGCTTGTTTTTCCTTACTTTTGAACCCGTTTACTGCACAGAATTTTTCCACTTTCTCATTCATATGACCAGTCATAAACATGATTTTGTAGCAACCGCATCTTTTCGCATATTCAACAGCATATAACATACAGCCACTGCCATATCCTTCTCTGCGAAATTGTCTATGGGTAGCAATATTTTCAATCAGAGCATAGGAACGGCAACCACGAGTTAAATTTGGAACAATAGAAATTGAACAAGAAGCCATCAATTTATTTTTATCAAAAACACCCAGAACAGCAAAATTTTTACTGGTCTGAATATTATTCCACACCTGGTCAACTTTTTTTTTATCTGCTAGAGGTTCATCTTTTACATCAAAAAGGTGCAATAGATAAAATTCAAGCAATTGATCCAGTTCATCCTCTCTAATTTCCCGTATTTCCATAATATGTTCCTCTAACATAGTATATTTTAATCTTTTTTCCCCACTTCCTCTCTTGACAACAGATAATTTTTTTTAATTCATATTTAATTGATATAGATTGTTTAAATAAAAAATGCAATAATACTTTTAAGCAAAATAATATAACAATGATACCAATTTACTATTTGAAAGAACTATTTATAATTCAATGGCTAATCAAATAAAATATAAAAACATCCTGTTTTGTACAGATTATTCACAAGATGCTGAAGTAGCTTTTATTCATGCTTTTGATCAGACCAACAAGCATAATGCCAGGCTTCATATCTTGTCTGTGATGATACCTGTCAACCCTTGCGGAATACAAATTTTTAAAAAACCTTTATCTCAATCACAAAGTAAAACTGAGTCTGAGAAGTTAGATGAATATTACAGACTTCAGGAGTTGGGAGGACTAAAAAAAGTATATAATAAGCGATGCCAAAAAATCAAAAATTATAAATTCATAGTTAAAGTTGGCTCTCCAGATGTTGAAATTCTGCGCTATTCTGAACAAAATAATATTGATATGATCATACTTGGAACAGCTGGACGTCGGGAATCCAAGCGGACAACATTTATCAGGACAGCAGCAAATGTATCAAAATATGCTGATTGCCAGGTTATTACCATTGGAAGCCCTAAACAATAAAAATTTTTTTGTATGCAATAAAATTAAATTTTAAGGCAATTATATGAGCAGCTCAAATAATTCCGATTTAATGGACTTGACATTTAAAAGTATTATTGATGCAGTGCCCTGTTATATCCTGATTCAGGATAAGGACTATAATATCTTGTTTGCCAATCATAAATTAAGAAACGATTTTGGTGATGATATTATTAATCTTACCTGTTATTCAGTATTAAAAGGTTCCAATAATGTATGTGTAATTTGTCCAGTAAGAGAGACATTTGAAGATAAAAAAATCCATATAAGTGAAGAGACTCTCCTTCTTCCTGATGGAACCGTTTTAGAAACGATTGTTTATTCAGCTCCTTTATTTGATGCAATGGGTAATGTAAAGGTATGTATCAAGTTGTTGGTCAATGTGGGAATAATTAAGGATACCCACAGAGAACTTGTAACCCTTGGTCAGTCCATAACTCTGCTTTCCCATGATATTAAAAACATACTCGAAGGTCTGCAGGGAGGAGCCTATGTCGTTGATGAGGGTATCAAGGATAAAGATATGGAGCTCTCCAACAGGGGCTGGGATATTGTTAAAAAAAATATAGCGGAGATCACCGGTATCACTCAGAATATTCTCTATTCTGCAAAGGAGAGGAAACCCAGGATGAGGCTAACCTCACCTATGGAGATAGCACGTCGGACAGGCCGGTTATTTGCAGAGAAAGCTTCTTTGATGGGTATCCAGTTGCTTCTACAGCTTAATCCCAAAGTACCTCAAATAAAACTTGATTCCACAGGCATTTCAAGGATGCTGGGAAATCTGATATGGAACTCTTTGCAGGCATGTGATGCAGATGCAGAGAAAAGCAAACATATAGTATATGTGCGTATGGATTTTTATGACAAGTATCACCTTATGTATGAAGTTGAAGACAATGCAGGCGGTATGGAGGGAAAAATAAAACAGAATCTGTTTAAGGAATTTTTTTCTTCAAAAGGTGACTCAGGAACAGGTTTGGGACTAATGGTTGTGGAAAGAATTACCCGGAACCATCATGGCAAAATTGAGGTATTGACAAAACGGGGTCAAGGCAGCTTGTTTAGAATTATTTTCAGGCTTGATAATCAAAAATTGGAATTAAAATAGATGTTTATTAAACTAAACTTGAAAGGAGAAAATTATTATGAGTAATAAACAGGCAAAAATTGTAATTGTTGATGATAATACAGATTACCTGTTCACTATGAAAACATTTTTATCCCGGAATGGTTTTGAAACCAAAACAGCACCAAACGGTAAAATGGGAATTGAGCTGATAAAAAAAGAAAATCCAGATCTTATTATTTTAGATGTGATGATGGAAACCACTTTTTCCGGGTTTGAGGTTTGCCGTCAAATTCGGAATGATCCTGAATTGAAAAATACGCCTATCATTGGAGTTACCGGAGTGGAAGATGAGTTAAGGTTAAAATATGAAAAATATGAGGATGAAGGTTATTTCAATCCAGATTTCTTTTTTGATAAACCTGTAGACAAAGATATCTTATTAGAAAAGATTAAAGAGTTGATTTGAGAAGAGATATTTTTTGATATATAAATTATCTCCAGATTGTTATTCTGGAGATAGAGATCATCACCAAACCTGTCATGGGTTTCATGTAATATCAAATATTTTTGCATGGAGTACTGCTTGCTATAAGGCCAGTTTATCAAAACGCATTTTCCATGATTTTAGTGATTAACGATAGTTATAATACCCAAACGTAGGAAAAAAAAATTTGTCGTTGATCATTTTAGAAGAACTGCTGTAAGAAATATGGTTCGTTCTGGTATCCCATATATTGTAATTTCAAATATAGAACTTGAGAATCAATCCATACCACATATTGTGTTATGATAAAGTTATAATAATCCTGATTGATACATGAAATGCTCATTAAGTAGACTCAAAATTTAAAATTGTATCGTTGATAAGTCAAAGGCGATTAAAAAACTCAATATAAGTAATTGGAGTTATCACAATTTAAGGCACAGGAGAGCTTCAATTTGGGCTAATAATAGAATGAGCTTAATTGAAATCCAATATAGGCTTGGTCATGCTAATTTACAAACGACACAAGGGTATCTACAACTACTTAAAAAGAATTTCAGATAAAACTTAACTTTAGCCATTCTTTAGCGAGGAATATTAAAAACAACCAAAAAAGGGTCTAACTAAAATCAGTTAGACCCTTTTAATTTCTATGGTACCGGAGGCGAGACTTGAACTCGCAAGGGCATAAAACCCGGAGGATTTTGA
>JAOZRI010000175.1 GCA_029940235.1 Desulfobacula sp.
TGCGCCCATGGATATTTTGACTGGTTTAGCTTGGCTGCATGGTCAAAGACTCTGCTGCAGGCAAAAATCTTTTTACCAGTTTTGGGGTTAATGAAATCATCCAGAGCTATCAATAATCGACCATTGGTTTTTGGATTAGGTATCATATGCCACACCTTTGACCAAAGGCTTTTCCATGGTATTTTGGGGGATGACATAAATGTATAGTATTGTTTCTTTCTTATACCGACAAACCCGAACAGGGTTTCAAGTGCCCTGAAAAGACTTGATGTCCTCGATGAGGTAAAAGGGATTATAATTGCAAGCAAAGTATAAATAAACAATATCCCTCGCTCTTTACCTTTTCTTGACCAAATAAATTCTTTCTTGAGTTCGTTGAAAAGTGAATGTAATATGTGCATACGAGGCTCCTTTATGGTTGTTTTTTTTGTCAATTACAATATAGCATAATTGAGCCTCGTATTCAACAATAACATACTGTTTTTATTATAATAATTAGCAAGACAACAAAATTTGATTTTAAAAATACATAATAAAATCAATAGGTTACAAAATTCAATTTTTATTGTTATGACTAACTGATTCTATGGTATGTTTTGTATAGATTTTTAAAGTGGATATTTCCAGTTTTGGCTGGATTTCTTGTAAAAACTGGGAAACTTTAGTCAAAGGTAATATCAGTTTCTTAGGTTCTTTATGTTTTGTAGTTGGCAGTTTAAGCATTTATGTCTGGCTTTATAGTATTATTCTAATGAGAAACAATTTTTCCACAATTTTATTTTCTTTGCTGTTCCAGGGCTTTTGCATATTGTAAAATATCATGTCCAAGTTTGTTGTCTGGAGACAGCGCAATCATTTTTTTTGCTATTAAAAAAGTTTTGCCCAATTGATTTTTTTTAAGATAATGGTCTGCCATGGCAAAGAGGAAGTCGAAATTATCAGGTTCCAGAGAAAGTGCTTTTAATAGAGCCTTTTCAGCAGCTTTATCTTTTCTTTGGAACTGCAATAGCAACCCAAGATTATACTGGATTCTTGCCCGGTCTGGAAGGCCGTCGGCGGCCTTTTGAAGGTAAATTTCCGCCTGATCGTATCGCTTTTCTTCAACCAGTAAAAGACCAAGAGAATAGGCAATATCATACATTTGCGGACGGTCTTTAAGGATCTGCACAAATAGTTTTACCGCTTCATCATTTTTGCCTTTTGCATTATAAAGCATGGCCAGATTGTTTTTTGCCGGGAAAAATAAATTGTCAATTCTAATGGATTGTTCATAGTTTTCAATGGCTTTATCTGTTTGTCCCAGGGCATGATACATCAAAGCAAGATTATATCGGCCGGAAGGAAAATCACCCGAATATTCCATGGTGGAAATATATTCTTTTATGGCAGAATCAAGTACCTTTTTCTGTTCTTTTGTCAGTTTCAGATTTTTTATTGATGCTACACCAAGAGCGGCCTGGATTCTAACAGCTCTGACTGGATCGTAGAGCAGGGGAAAGATAAGGGCAGCATCCTTGTCAAAGCGCAAGAGATTTATAGTGGTGATTGCAGCCTGCCGGACCAGGGCATCCGGGTCTGATAAAGCGGTTTCAAGGGCGGTAAAGCTGTCTGATACAGGGTAGGCAGAAAGAAGGGACAGGGAGGTTGCCCTGACAATGCCGGGGAAAAGCAGGTCATTTGAAAGTGATATGAGATTTTTTAAGGCATCCACATCCCCCAGTCTGCCCAAGGCAATGGTTTCTCCAAAATGGGGCCGCTTTTTTTTGCCGTACCATTTTGACATTATATCGTTGGTCCATTCAAGGGGCTTATCTGAATGACAGCCGGATGCATTGCAGGCATTGGGTGTCTGATGAAGCTGGCTCAGATCCGGCCGGGGAATCCGGATGGAATGGTCAGCCCTCTTGTCAATTCCCATGTAGATGCTTTCCGGCATATGGCATTGAATACAGTCATCACCTTTGCTTTCTTTGCCCTGGTACATTTTTTTATGAAAGTGGTGGTCTGCCGTATCATAGGTATCTGCTCTGTGGCAGGAAAGGCATAGATCATTGCCCTGAATCTTAAGTTTTTGACTATGGACGTCATGGCAGTCGCTGCAATTTACATCATTTAAAAACATTTTGCTCTGCATGAAAGATCCGTATACATATACCTCCTCCAGAATCTGGCCATCGGCATAATATAGATTCTCGGTCAGCAGGCTGGGGATCATATAGTCCATGATGTTTTTATGGTCATGGGAAAAATCATCAATGGAAGCTCGCCTTGCATGGCACCGGGCACAAATCTGAATAAAATCTTTTGATGCCATATCTCTTGTTCTTACGACAAGGTTGAAATTATCAACCTCACGCCTGCCCATTTCAGGTGTCTCAGCCCAGGTCACATGCCCGAAACCAGGTCCGTGGCAAGCCTCACAGCTCACATCTATTTCAGACCATGTGGTATTGAAAGCATCCTTTTTTATGTCATATCCTTTTTTCAGATTTGTAGAATGGCATTCCGCACACATACCGTTCCAGTTCTGCCCCTGCCGGGTCCAATGGAGCCAGTCTGTATGGTCATCCGTATGATTGGGAAGAGCATACCATTTTTTTTTGATATCATCCCAGGCAATGCTCAGACACTGCATCCTTCCCCCATCAAATGGAACCAGATACTGCTGCAAAGGATAGAACCCAAATGTATGGGTAATCTGAAAATCACTATATTTGCCGTCCTGCCCGATAGTATTGACAAAGAAGGCGCCCTTTTTTTTAAAAAACCGGGTGGTGATATTGTTATAAATAAATGTTACATCATTGAAATTCCCCAGTACGGTTGAATTGTCTGCTATATCCATGGCCCGGTCGTGGTGGGAATTCTGCCATTTTTCATATTCATTCCTGTGACAGTCTTTGCATGTTTCTCTGCCCACAAAGACAGGAGACTTTTGTATGTCCTGATCAGCCTGTTGATTGATTCTCTGCCAGGACTTAAAAAATGCCAGGGGAACAATCAGCACAATCACAAGGATGGCTGCAACACCTGTCAGTATCCATCTTTTTTCAAGATCCTGATGAGTTGAAAAGTCAGTAGCCATTATTTTTTACTACTCTCTTTCATGATAGCCACGGTTTCAGGGTAGACCAGTTGATTTTTGTTGAACCGGTTTCGTTTTATCCTGTTGCTTATATTCACCCGGATGTTTTTATTGACGATATTTATCTCAAAAAGGTCCAATGCTCTTGAAGCGGGTGAGCTCAACACATTTCCCATGATATCAAACTGAGAAGCATGGCAGGGGCAGATAAATTTATTCTGTTCCTTGTCCCAGGGCACAGAACACCCCAGATGGGTACATTTGCCGGACAGGGCAAGAAATCCGCCATCCTCAAGACAAACCAGATAAAATTGTCCCTGGACAAAGGCAGAGACAGATTCAGGCGTGTAGGAGTCTGTACTGCCGGCATCAATAATCTTTAAGGCGGAAACGTCAGCCTTTCTTTTGGAAAGCGGCTTGAAAAAGGAAAAAATCACCACAATCAATTCACCCAGAGCAACCAGCCCAAGGCAGGTCCACAAAATTTTCAGGAAACTTCTTTTTGATGGCTCTCCTTTGATGATCTTATTTTTCTTATCCATCAGCCACCTCCAAAAATTAAATTCATCCCTGTCCCTCGAAGCCAGACACAGGTCAGAGTCAGAATTACAAATGCTGTGATTAAAAAAACAGCTGAGGTTTGAAAGGCTTCGGCATCAGAGAGTTTATTCTTTTTTTTCATCCCAAAATAATGAAGGAAAACCAGAACCAGAACCAGAACAAAGGGAATGAGTCCTGTGGACAAAATGGGGGAAATGTCCGGGAACCATCTTTGGAAATTAAACACATACTCATCAAAAAAAATCAGTGCCGGGGTGAGAATTACAGAAAGAAGAACAGTTGTTTTAGCGGTTTTTTTTGCCCTGACTGAAATAAACCAGGTGCCTTCATTTTGTATGTCCCCCTGTTTAAACGGCAGATAGATCAGGATACAGACAATTACAAAGGGAATAAAAAAAACAGCAAAAAACGGATGGAAATGAAGCAGAAGTTCCTGAAATCCTGAAAAATACCAGGGTGCTTTTGCAGGGTTCGGACTTAAGCCGGCATTGGCCATATTATCCAGGGGTGCGTCAAAAGCAAACGCAAGAATCATGATAAAGGCGATCAACACAAGGGTCACAACGGCTTCTCTTAACAGTAGACCGGGGTGAGTTGCTACCATGACCGGCTTTTCACCTTCCCCAATGTCATTAAGCCCGGATGTCACTACGCCTTTTGCCTTTCTGATTTTCCAGAAATGGGTAGCCAGAAAAAAAATCAGGGCGGCAGGGATCAGGGTGGTATGAAGGGTGAAAAAAAGCTGCAATGTTTTCTCGCTGACACCGTTGCCACTTATGAAAAGCCCTTTGATAAAACCACCTGCCGGGACATAGTCAAACATGTTAATGCAGATAGTTACAGCCCAGAATGCAGTCTGATCCCAGGGCAGGAGGTAACCGGTAAAGCAGGATAAAAGCACCAGGCTGAAAATACACAGGCCAATGATCCAGTTCAGCCGTCTTTTACCTTGATATCCCCCTGTAAAAAACACCCTCAGCATATGACCCATCACCAGTACCACAAGGATGCTGGCAGAAAAATAATGCATGCTGCGGATCATCCGGCCAAAGATAAACTGGTTTTCAAGAGATTGAACAGAAGCGTAGGCGAATTCCGGAAAAGGCTGGTATGAAAAAAGCATAAGCCCGCCTGTCCCCATGAGCAGTACCACCAGTACAAGGCACATACCGCCCAACGCCCATGTACTTTTCAATTCAAGAGCTTTTAAGGGAACCTTTACGGGGTAGATGTGTTTGATAAAATTCAAGACTGTATTTTGTTTCTGCCCGATTTGCCTGCCTCCGCATCAAATGAATCGTTTTAAGATTCCAATATACTAAAGCCGGGACAAAACAATGGATAAAAAGCTTCTGCATTTTTAATATATCAGAGGTTTATTAATACTATTTTGCAACTATAAAGTACAGGGAAAACCGTTTTATGATATTTTTTGAAAAATTTTAAAACTTGACAAGTTTATATAAATTAATAAAGTTACAGTTAACTATATAAGCGACCAAGTAAAAAATGGTTGCTTTTGACGGAGAGTTTTTACAGGGAAGGCAAATATGAGTAATAGTTTTAAAAACAAAAAAGAACTTGTAAGCGGTCCTATACCGGTTTACTACCAACTGCAGAATGAGCTGAAAAAATATATTGAAAATGGTGAGTGGATTCCAAGTGAACCCATACCATCATCCCGTAAAATTGCTGAAGTATACA
>JAOZRI010000575.1 GCA_029940235.1 Desulfobacula sp.
TAATTATATTTGTGTATAAAATATTACGCATTGTGTGTAAAGTCAATGAATTTTTAAAATCATCTCCATATTTGACATTATTTTTTTTATATGACCCGTTACAGGCTGATTGCCTTACGTCCGCTGGACGGAATAGCAAATATTCAGATTTACTGTTACTGCCTTTTATATTTCACTTGTAACTATCTATAGTTTCCAGGTATTGGTCAGCTCCACACTGTTTAAAAGTCTCTTCTGCTTTTTTATAATAAATGCTGGCTTTATCAGGATCGCCTGATTTAACAAGCAGCTGGGAATATATACGATAATCCTGTCCAAGGCTGAAATTCATCCCATTTCTAATATCTGTCTGGATTGCTTTTTGTATTAACTCTTCTGCTTCTTTATGGTTTTCATTTCCCATATTTATTAATGTTTCAGAAAGAAACCTTGATTTACAGCCTTCGTAAGATGGCATATTAATATCATCTGCCAATGTTGTTAATTCTTCAAAGTTAAGAATCTGATCACCCATTGCTGATTTTGCCAGGGCAGCACCAATCATAGCGAGATTAAGAATAGAAACACCCAAATCGCTCTTTTTGGCCCAATCAGTTGATTGATTAAAAGCATTAAACGAGTCATCATATTTTTTTGTTTCATAGTTTAGCTCACCAAGACATAGCTGTGCTCCGGTATGCCAGGTAAAATTTTTGCTCTTTTCACAGAATTTAATTCCTTTGATCAGGTATCTTTCTGCCTTGTCAACAAAGCCTTTACAATAGCACAGAACACCATGGGCAACATATGCCATTCCTTTTGAATAGGCATCATGACTCTTCTCGGCACTTTGAACTGCATCAAAAGAGGTTCTAAAACCCTTTTCAATATAACCTTCATGATAATAGACAAAATAACTTACAAGACTTTTTAAAGCGGCAATGCCCCATAGTATATCAGCAGCCTTATTAACTTCAATCAATTGGTTAATATTGTATTCTGCCTCTTTAAATTCGCAATGCAATCCCTGTGCCACTCCCAACCAATATCTTGCCCGCATTATAGCAATAAAATCATTCACCTCCTTAGCCAACTCAACGGCTTTTTTTAATGATATAAAAGCTTCAGGGAAATTTTCCTCAACCGCATATTGATATGAACCCAGAACTGTGTACATCAGCACAATTTTTTTCTTCCCGGCCTTTTTTTCTGCAACAGCTAATATAGGCTGGATAGCCTGCATGGCAGAAGTATAATAATTCATTTGAACATAAAGAAAACCCAGCACAATTCTTGATTCTACAATCTGTTTTTCTATATCATCACTCTTGTCTGATTTTTCAAGGCAATCTATTCTTTTAACGGCATATTCTATTGCATCATAGGGAGAAGCAGCCTTTAACACTTTTTTATATGCAAACTGGTAATATTCAGCACCTTTTATAAAATTTCCACCAAGGGCAAAGTGTTCTGCCAGGACTTCAAAATATTCAAAAAGTGAGTTCT
>JAOZRI010000176.1 GCA_029940235.1 Desulfobacula sp.
AACTTGGAACTTTTTCTAAAATTACAGATTAAGCAAATGCGTTCATAGTGCTTAATAACGTTAATTTTCAAATTTACTGCAATGTCCATCCAGTTTAAGTGAGATAGCTGTCTGAAACAGGGTTTGTAAGTTTTCTTATGGTAAATATCCAGAGATTAAAAAGGTTTTGGTTGACAGTTTTATGTATTTATAATACAGCTATATTAAAGCTACATTTGAGGTTTATTGTTATTAAAAATATATTTCAGGAGGAAGTATGAGAGAAGTTGTAATAGTTGCAGCATGCAGAACAGCAGTTGGTAAATTCGGCGGTACTCTGTCGGCGTTGAGCGATATTGATTTTGGTCCCATTCCCATTAAAGAAGTTATTAAAAGAGCCGGGTTAACCGGTGATCAGATTGATGAAGTTATCTATGCTTCAGGATATAGAACAGGGGATCTTCCCATTAACTCAGCCCGTGTTGTATCTGTAAAAGCCGGGATTCCCCAGGAAAAACCACAGTTTACAATTTCCAAGGCATGTGCCGGCAGTATCAAAGCTATTACCCTTGCAGCCCAGGTTATTAAATCAGGCGATGCAGAGGTTATCGTGGCAGGTGGTATGGAAAGCATGAGCAATGCAACATTTATGCTTAAAAAAGCCAGATGGGGCTATAGACTTGGCCATGGCCAGCTACAGGATCAATTGATTCTTTTTGATCCCTTAAGTGGGAACACCATGGGTGAGACTGCTGAAAATGTTGCCGAAAAATACAATGTTTCCAGAGAAGATCAGGATGCATACGGGCTTAGAAGTCAGCAACTGACAGAAGCTGCAATCAAAGAGGGAAAATTCAAAGAGCAGATTGTTCCTGTTGAGATCCCGCAAAGAAAAGGCGATCCCAAAATATTTGATACAGATGAGCATCCAAGATTTGGTACAACCAAAGAGAGTCTTGCAAAATTAAAACCTCCTTTTAGAAAGGGCGGATCTGTTACAGCCGGGACTTCTTCAGGCATGAATGACGGAGCTTCTGCTATTGTTGTAATGTCAAAAGAGAAGGCAGATGAACTTGGGATAACTCCCATGGCCTCCATTGTCTCCTATGCTTCTGCCGGAGTTGATCCTGCATACATGGGGATTGGTCCGATTCCAGCCACAAAGATGGCACTTGAAAAAGCAGGTTTGACCATTGATGATATGGATCTGATTGAATTGAATGAAGCATTTGCTTCCCAGACACTGGCATCTGCCCGTGAATTAAATATGGATATGGATAAGGTAAATGTTAATGGCGGCGCCATTGCATTGGGACATCCTGTTTCTGCATCAGGCGGTGTTATTGTTACAAAGCTTTTGTATGAACTTAAAGCAAGAAATCTACGATATGGACTGGCAACACTGTGTATTGGTGGTGGTCAAGGTATGGCATTAATAGTAGAAAATAAATAATATTTGAATGTAAACTCACCCATCTACGGCGTTGCTTCATACTTTTGCAATCCTCATGTACAAGAGTACACTCCGGTTGCAAAAGTATTTGCGCCTTGTATCTGGGCAAGTTTACATTCAAATAAAAGCGCACAGTATTGAAAAATTAAACCCTGCACACTGAAATAATTACTGTGTGCAGGGTTTTCTACTTACAGATCTGTAATGGTTGGCCTGTAAACAATATTTCTCTGTTTTAACTTTTCAAGAATAAATTTCACACAAACTTCATCTTTTCCAATAATTTCAGGTGTAATAATACCTTTTTTGTTGAAAAGACCCTCATTTAGCAACCTTAATACAGTGGTTGCCGTGTAACCGGTTGTTCTTGCCATGGAATGAGTTTGTGTTTCTGTATCATATTTATCCAAGAGATCCCATCTGTACTCTCTTGTTTTCCCATTTTTTTCTCCTTGAACAATGATCTGCATGATGGTGATATCTTTTTCACCTGGTTTAAGGTTCCATTGGGAAAACAGAAATTTTGCCGTCATATCTATGGGCCTTATCATTTGATCACCCATTTTAACAGGCTCTTCACTGAAAAAACCAGTCTCCTTTAAAAAAAGTATTTTTTCAATATGACCTGGATATCTCATGGTTTTTTCTTTCATATTTGGGATGTCAAGATTCTTAATCAAGGAGCGCAGACCATCTGTATTAAATGCTTCAAGGGTACCAAGTTCAGGAAAATCAATCAGTTCAGCCTCGCTTAAAGCTGGTTTTTCTATTATTTCACCATTTTCAACATAAAAGGCTGGTCTTATATACTCTTCAATAACATCAATGGGGGAAAAAACCGCCTTGTATTCCCAGGGCTGGATTCTTATTTCAGGCAGCCCTCCAACATAAATCACTGCACTCTGTGTTTTGTCCAATAAGTGGTCAGCATAACCTGTCAGCAAATTGCTCATTCCGGGAGCAACACCGCAATCAACAACAGCAGTAACATTATGTTTTTTTGCAAGATCATCAAGAGTCAGGGCATCTTCCGGGAAAAAAGCAATATCCACAACATTTTTTTCTGCCTGAATAATGGTTTCCAGAGTTTTGTAACCCATAAATCCTGGAACAGCACTTATGACCATATCAAAATTTGAAATCAGTGTTTTTAAACTTTGCCTGTCTGAAAGATCCTGCTTAATTGTCTGAATGTTATCATCTGTTTTAAATTTGCTTAAAGTATCGTCGCTGATATCTGCAATACTTACATTGATATCCTTATCCTTTGCCAAGTCGCGTGCCATGGGAGCACCAACAAGCCCTCCTCCAAGAACAATAGTTTTCATTATAGTATATCCTTATTATTTAAAGTTATTATATTTCATAATCTCCATGCTTTGCTGCGGGCGGTAACAATTAAAATCCGCCCGTGCTATTGTTAATCATAATCCGCTGAAACGATTGAGGTAATGTATATGAAACAGGATGAAAACTGTTTGTTGTCTGATCATCAAAAGTTTTTCCTTCTTTGTGCTTCTGTCCAGTCAATTCTGCTCATCAATCCCCTTAAAATTCTAACATCACGGGATGAAAGCCCTGCCTCACCAAAAATTCGCCTGAAAGTTCTTAATAGGTGGTCCGGGTTATGTTTGTCAAGAAAATCTATATCCACAAGACTTTTTTTTATATGACTGTACATATGTTCAAGTTCGTCTCCAGTGGCAAGTTTTTTTGGTTCATGATCATAAAATTTATCCCCTGCATCGCATTTCAGGGAGATCTCATATAAAAGTACTGAAAGGGCATGGCTTAAATTCATGGAAGGATAATCTTCATGGGTTGGAATGGTGATAAAATGCTGGCAAAGGTCAAGGTCTTTTGTCTCAAGGCCTGTGTCCTCTGGCCCCAAAACCAGTGCACATTTTATATTAAGATATGATTGATGTAATTTCAGGGCAGCGCCGGAAGGGGTGAAAAAATTTTTCCTGTATTTGCCAAACCTGCGTGTTGTACCAAAAGCAATTTGAATATCTGCCAGTGCAGATTTAAGATCATCAAAAACAGGAGCCTTTTCAAGAACGCCAAAAGCAGTTAGGGCCATTTTCTTTGCCAGAAGGGATTTATAATGTTTTGTTGGATTTACAATCCTTAGATTTGTAAATCCAAAATTCATCATTGCCCTGCACACAGAACCTATGTTTATGGGCCCCTGGGGTTCCACAAGGATAATTGAGAGATTTTGGGTCATGGTTGAATATTTATCAATCTATTATTTATACGGCAATTATTTTTCTGGCAAATTCAATGGCCTGGGTTTTAACAGCATCATCCATATTTTCAGGAGTGGTACATTTACCGATAAACAGTTCTCCTGCATTAAGAGCTTTATGTGGGTTCTGTAAACGCCTGAAAGCTGTAAACACAGGTTCAGCATTATTCTCATATGGTCCGCCGCCAGTTGATAAAAGTGCCTGGCGCTGTCCTTGTACAAGGGATGCATGATCTGGTTGATGATAATTGACATACAGGCTGTATGTTCTGTCGATAATAGCTTTTAATTGTGCTGTAACTCCCCAGAAATAGAGAGGAGAAGCAAAAATTACAAGTTCCGCACTGACCATCTTTTCAAGTATTTCAATTCCGTCATCTTTTTGGACACACCCTATCTTATCGGATACGTCTTTGCATTTTGCACATGCAAGACATCCATGTATGTTTTTTGAATTCAAATATATGATTTCAATTTCATGACCTGAAGATTTAATCTCTTCTTCCATCCACCCTAGTACTTTTGCAGTATTTCCTTTTTTTCTGGGACTGCCCTGTAATGCAATAATTTTCATAATTTTTTCCTTTAGTTTATTGGAGTTCTTGTTTTTTTAGGAGCATGCTAATAAATTTTATCACAATATCACTATAATAGTTCTGGATCTGGCCACTGCAGGGTCTCAAATCCATAGGATTCCAAAATTTGAATAGCTTTATCAACATTTAAACCTGCCTGTTCAATACTATGGGAATCATCACCGGGAACCACACGTATTCCCATTTTCTTTGCAGTTTTAAGAATCGATGCTGTAATATAGGGTTCTTCTTCACCCCTTGCAAGGGGACGTAAATTCAAATCCATGACAAGATCCAAAGATTTAATCAGTTCAAGATTTCTCATAATTTTTTGCCTTATTTTAGGCATGGAAAGTCGATTCTTATAATCTTTATCATATATTCTTATAAGATCAAAATGGGCAACAATAAATGGTTTTAACTCTTTTATCATCTCATGTTGAAGGTCAAAATATTTCTCATACATCCCATCATGGGAATCATAATCTAAAACAATTTTATCATATGATTTTTTTGAATAATCAAAACATACATCATTGATATGGTGTACAGAACCTACAATATAATCAGGATTAAATTTTAATATTAATTTTTTAATATGCTCAACATATCCACTATAGGTCTCTGTCTCCATGCCCGCAAAAATTTTAATCTTAGAAGCATATTTTTGTTTTAGATTTTTAATATTTTTAAAGTACTCTTCAAATTTCCTATTTATGTCACTTGCTGTAAGTCCATTTTTTATCTCATCGGGATATAAAAACTGATCACTTACAGGAGGGATATGCTCGGTTATTCCTACTTTTTTAAACCCAAGTTCTATATATTTTTTAATAATATCTTCAAGCTTGTCTTCTGCATGATTGCAATACTGGCCGCTGTGGCCTCCGTGAAGAGATATCAGGTTTTTTCTATTCATGGAGGAGAAAATAGCATTAAAACCATTAAAAAATCAACTAATTATCATGATAATTATTCAGATATTATTCTTGACTTTTAAAAAAATTCCAACTATTTTGATTCCATCAAATGTTGGAAACATATCTTTGGTGTTTACAATAATGTATTGATATGAATTTT
>JAOZRI010000576.1 GCA_029940235.1 Desulfobacula sp.
AAATTCCTCTTTAACACAATTTTTTAAAAGTTCCAGATCAACAATATTAGCTTTTGCAGCAAAGGCACTTAATGCAACAATATTGGCGGCTCTAATACTGCCGGCTTTAATTGCAATATCATTTGCAGGAACCACAAGCTCTGTAATATCATCCCTCTCACTTCTTGTGGGAATAAGAGAGCTGTTGATAAAAATCACACCGCCTGGTTTTACATCGTTGGCAAATTTTTCCAGGGAAGGTCTATTCATTGCCACAAGATGACTTGGATTCTTGATAATGGGAGAGCCGATCCTTCTATCACTGATTACAACAGTACAATAGGCTGTACCGCCCCTCATTTCAGGGCCATAGGATGGTACCCAGGCCACAAAAAAATCTTGTTTCATTGCCGCATATGCAAGGAGTTTAGCGCTGAGTAAAATACCCTGACCACCAAATCCTGCAAATTTTATTTCTGTCTGCATATATATTTATCTCCAAAAATTATGGTCTATTGTTTGAACGTAAACACACCCATCTGTTTCGTTGCTGCAAACTTTTGCAATCCTCATGTACTACAGTACACTCCGGTTACAAAAGTTCTTGCGCCTCACATATGGGCAATTTTACGCCCAAACAGAAGTGCTCTTATATGACACTATCTATTCGGGTGTTTTATAATCTCCAAGTTCATAATAGGGCAAAAGATTGTCTTGAGCCCATTGTAATGCATCAAGGGGAGTTAACCCCCAGTTTGTGGGACATGTGTTTATAACTTCTACAAAACTGAAACATTTCCCTTCCACCTGGTATTCAAAGGCTTTTTTTATGGCTTTTTTTGCTTTATTAACCTGTTTAGGATTTAATACTGCCTGTCTTGTGATATATCCAGGAGTTACAAGTTCTCCTAAAAGATTGGCCATTCTTATGGGCATTCCTGTAAGGCTCGTATCCCGACCTGCAGGAGCGGTTGTGGCACGTTGACCCGGCATGGTTGTAGGAGCCATCTGTCCACCTGTCATACCGTAAATGGCATTGTTAATAAAAATAGTTGTAAATTTTTCGCCTCTGTTTGCAGCATGGATGATTTCACCCATACCAATGCTGGCAAGGTCGCCATCTCCCTGATAGGTAAATACTATCAAATCAGGCCGGACTCTTTTCATTCCCGTTGCCATGGCCGGAGCACGTCCATGTGCTGCTTCCTGAAAATCGCAGTTAAAATAATTATATGCCATAACTGCACAGCCCACAGGAGCAATACCCACGGTTCTTCCCATGATACCAAGTTCGTCGATGGCTTCTGCCACAAGTCTGTGAACAATGCCATGGGTGCAGCCAGGACAATAGTGTGTCATATTATCGCTTAAGCTTTCTGGTTTTGAAAATGCTTTTCCCATTATATTTTTCTCCCCATTATATTTTTCTCATTGGATTGCTTTATTAAAGCAGTCCTTGAATAACTTCGATAATTTTTTCCGGAGTTGGAATATC
>JAOZRI010000177.1 GCA_029940235.1 Desulfobacula sp.
GAGCTTGTAGAACTCATGACCACAAATCAAATGCATGGATTGAACAACAGCTTTTTTATGTCCTTTCTCATAAAGCTCTTTTAACACAGCATCAGGGTGTTTGATTTGCACATTAGACTCCTGTGCAAGCTTTTGTTTAACCATCCTTGATGTATAAGCCCACACCACCTCATGGTCGGCAAATCTCTCTTTTATAATGCTGTCAATAAAAGAATAGGTTTCAAGTGCTTTCGATGTTGTCCCAAAAGCTGCTAAAATAATAGGTAATTTCATACTTGAACACTCTTTTGAATTTTAAGAACAAAATATATTAATCTAATTTTTTTCATATCAGGCTAAAAATTCCTATTATAGACACCATTAAAAATAGCATTTAAAGCTGTTTTAATAACATAAGGCAGCTCATTGGATTCCACAATCATTTGCTTTGTCTTTTTCATATTGTCATCACAAATTTCAAGAGCAATGGAGTCTGCAAACTTTTCAAAGGATGATATATCTTTAATCAATCCTTTTTCATAATCATCGCTTAAAGAGAGTGCCATCTCCATAAAGCCTGCATATCTCGGGTTTAACAATAAATGTTCAACTTCTCCTGCAAATTGATTTTTGCTGCGTTTGCAATTGGTTTGTTCCTTATCAACAAGGCTGAAGATTGTTATACCTCTTTTTTTAAGGCGTTGAAATATATTTCTTTTTTCAGTGATTTTATTTTGTTTTGCAATGGCCTCTTTAACCCCTTTATATACGGCTTTTGCTATCAATTCTCCAAATTTGGTATGGCCTCCTGTACCTTTAAGTATCTGCCCTGCTCCCTGGATAAGTGCCACATTATCTGTGCCTGTACCTGTTGCACGATATGCTCCATTTGCATAACTTGACCTTATATCCATATCAAGA
Source organism: Desulfobacula sp. (assembly GCA_029940235.1). Taxonomy (GTDB): domain Bacteria; phylum Desulfobacterota; class Desulfobacteria; order Desulfobacterales; family Desulfobacteraceae; genus Desulfobacula. The sequence goes on from JAOZRI010000177.1 coordinate 901, forward strand.
AGGGCTGCGGTTTTTGCTTCAGTTGCTGTTATGATGGCTCTTGTCATGGCTCTGTTGCTCATCTGCATATTAGACATGATAATAACATTGATTGTACCCGGCTCATAAAACCCCCCTTTATCCCTTCCCATTCTCATGGCATTGGAGTTTACTCCTGCTGTTACAAAAGCCCACACTTCAAGTTCTTTAAACTTCTCTTTTTTCACTGCAAGATTATTCATGTCGGCTCCGGTAATCAGAATACTTGTCTCATCCTGATCAAGATTTAAAGCCGAGCATATGCGTTTTCGGATCGAATCAATGCCATGATCATGATCAACAAACCAGTTGGGCGGGGGAGTATAATGGTTGACAATTGTTTTAATATTGTTTTTCTGGCCTTCAAGGCTTGAAACCGTTGTTACAGGATTGTTAAATTCAATGACCAGGGTTCTGTTTTTAAAATCAAAAATGCTTGTTTCAGCAATTCTGATATCTTTGACATAATCAATATCACAATTAATTGTACGAATAGTGGTAATTTTGTTTTCAACTACCCTGTTTTCGCTGGATGCAAACAGGTCTCCATAAATCGAGGCTGCAAGCCATTGAACAAAATAGCCTGTATTGGTAGCAGCTCTACAGGTCAAATCACAGGGGAAATAATAAATTTGATGATTTTTCACAGCATCAACATCTTTCCAGCCAGGAAGGTTCAGGATATTTTTTTCCAGTTCACTGTCTCTGCCGCAGCCATAAATAACCTGGGGATTAAATTGCATCCACTCCTCTTTTGAAACAGATATAATCTTGCCATTCCTGTTAAAATCATGGGGAATACCGCCTGCAAGAGTAATGATTTCATTTTGAAAGGAATCACTGCCCGGAGTCATAAGTTTGTCCCGACCCATAAGGCGCATAACTCTTTTTCTTTTTGCAGGTACTATAAACCCAAGTTTTCTGGTGATTACATTAATTTGATCATAATTCTCTTTTTTAAGCAGCAAAGCTTTATCTTCTTTTTCAAAGATTTTCCCCATTAAAAGGAGATTGTCAAAACCATCAGATAGAGAAGATGCTCCAATTTCAACTGTTTTTATATCTCTATCTTTAAAATATTTTTTTACCTTGGAATGGAGATTGGAAACAAAAATTATATCGGGTTTAAGTTTTTCAATGGCTTGTATTGATGGATTGAAAAATCCTCCAACAATCTCAATTAAAGAATGTTCTGGTGAAAAAACAGTGTGATATGTCACTCCTTTAAGAGATGCCTGGGCTTCAAGTTTAAAAATAATTTCAGTAATTGTGGGCACCAGAGAAACAACCCGCATGGGTTTTGTTTCAATTATAAAGGTTTTACCTGCATCATCAGTAAATTTTACAGGGAAAGCAAAACAATTATGTATATATGAAAAACATATAATCAAAAATATGATAAAACTGAATTTTCTCATCTGCATTTTTCCTTATTTGTTTATTCAGCCAATCCTTGAAGAACTGGCTGAATTCAGTTTAGTCTTAAAATTGATAGTTTACTGAGAAAAATATTGATCTTCCAGCACCAGGATACTCGGAGAGTGTCCCTGTTCCAGATTGGTCATAAAAAGTTTCAGCATAGGTATTATAACCTTTATCAAGAAGGTTATTGAGCTGGAATGATAATTTCCAGTTTTCTCCTATCTGCTGATTTGCTTTCAAATCAATTGTCCAATAGTCACAAAGAGTCTCCTGGGGAGTTGTGTCTGTGCTTGAAGCATATACAGCAGGTCGGTCATCAGTATAACGGATAATACCGGTTATATCCAATCCAAAATCAAACCAGTATGTAAGAGCTGCTTTAAAAAGATTTTTAGTTGTATAGCGGGCCTTTCGTTTTACACCCCCCTGTATCTGTTCATGTGCATCCGTATATGTATAATCAAGTGATATAGTCATATTATTAAAAGGTTTGATTTTTGTACCAATTTCCCAGCCATCTGCTTCATATTCTGAAAGGTTGTCAGGCCTATAGAAAAAATTGTTGTCAGGAGTCCATGCAATTTTATCATCTATATCCCATTTGAAATAAGTTAAAGAGATAAAGATTTTATTATCAGCAAATGTCTGTTCAATACTGGCATCTGTATGCCAGCCAATTTCAGGCTTTAAATCTGGATTTCCCTCTGCCCCCATGCCAAAACCCCAGTCTTCTGTGGGCCAGAACAGATCATTTGGTGTTGGAGCTTTAAAGTGTTTGCCTGTATTTAATTTAAGAGTTGTTGTTTTAAAAGGGTTGACAATAAGTCCATATCTTGGAAGTATTTCACTTCCAAAACTGGAGTGTTCTTCATAACGAATACCCATTGTGCCCTTAATATATTTATTTGGCCGATATTGGACTTCCCCAAAAATACCTGTTGTATGAAGATCATTCTTACCTGTAAGTTTTGAGGATGCATTCCCAAAACCATCCAGAGTTGTGCTTGTATTTTCCCAATCATACTTTTTGTATTGAATTCCTGTAAGTAAGCTGACACCCTTAAACGGATTCAGTTCAGCACTTGCCTCGGCACCAAAAATTTCATTACCAACTTTTGAGAAACTGCCGGGCAGATTGCCTGGTGTCCAGGCACTGTAATATCTGGATAAATTATTGCTTTCCATATCAGAATAATCGGTTTGAATATTTAAACCAAGCCAGTCAAAGGGTTTGGCTTTAATATTAAGCACAAAATGTTTGTCTGTTGAACTCTGCTCATTCAGCAGGCTTGCTGACTCAGCATTATATACAGGAATTCCTCCCACAGAGAACAGAGGGGTTCCTGCTGGAGGTTCAGGCCCTGGCCTTCCACTTTCACTGTCAATATAATCACCATAAAGAGTGATATTGAATTTTTCTCCTTTATCCAACACAAATTTTAAAGAGATATCATTTTGCCTGAAATCAGAATTGTCCCGGAATCCGTCAGTGGCTGCTGTGTTTGCAGTTAGATAATAACCAAGATCTCCAAGAAAAAACATTCCGTGCTCTGCTGAAATCTTATAATTATTTTCAGATCCATAACCTGCGGAAATTTTCAGATCAGTCTGATTCCGTTTTGGGCTCTTTGTGATAATATTTACAACACCACTCATTGCTCCAGAACCATATAAAACTGAGCCTGAGCCTTTCACAATTTCTATTTTCTCAATAGTGTTCATGGGGATTTTACCCACATCAGCTGTACCCAGTGAAGGTGAATTTGCAGTTATACCGTTGACAAGAACCTGGGTGCCATCAGCACCCATTCCCCGAATATGAATTGTCTGGGCTGCGCCACCGTAATTTCCTCTGGTGCGCCAGTCAATACCTGATTCAGATCCTAATAAATCGCCAACACTTGTGGCTGGAGATGCTTCTATATCCAGATCATCTATTAGAATTACAGAATTAGGTACATCCTTGCGAAGTTCTCTTGTTTTTGTGGCAGTTACAACCACCTCATCCATTGTTGTGGCCTCTTCGGCAATTGACATACTTGCAAATACAAAGGAATAGATAACAATACTTAAATAAACTAATTTTTTCATTTCCCCTCTCTTTTTTAATAGTGTACTTTAAAATAAGCACAATTTTTATGGTCGGGGAGTTTTAAAATAAAAAAACCCCGGACCGTTTATTTCAACCGATCCGGGGTTGTCCCTTATTTCCTCAAGATCTCATTATATCCTCTTTTCCACGGAGAATACAGCAATTTGCCAGGCAGGTCTTCTGACTTGTGGATCATCCTAATTGCTTTGCCTTCCCATCAGTTTTTAACCGACAGTGACTTTTTAGTAAAGCTTTCGTCTCCACTTACAGCGGCGGGCCCGTCCCTGATTTTCACAGGCGTTCCCTTTTAAGCACTTTCGCACCTGAACAGTTGGATAAATATTCTAAACAGAGGAAAAAGTCAATGGGAATTGGAACAATTAAAAATGAAAAATTATTGTGGTTAGTGTTGGTGATTTTGATACAATCAGCAAAGCAACCAAACTTATGGGCTGCTTTGCTGACTATTATTTGATAGGGATATTACGTGTGACCTTCAGGTTATGCTTCATCTCGTTCTTCAAGAACACTCTTGAGGGCAGACAGTGCAGTGTTTGCAGCAGGTACACCACCGTAGATGCTGGTTTGAAAAATTACTTCTGCAATCTCATCTTTTGTACAGCCAACATTCAAGGCTGCATGGATATGCAGTTTAAGTTCATCTGGTTTTGAAAGAACTGTTAAAGCCGCCACTGTAACAAGTTGTCTTGTTTGATGGGGTATTTTTTCCCTGGAATACATCTGGCCTGTGATATACAATGACATATCCTTTGCAAGACCCTTGTCAAAATATTTCCACAGATTATACGGCTTATCCTCATCTTTTACAGTGGAGAAATAAAGTTTTGCAGTTTCACCTGTTT
>JAOZRI010000577.1 GCA_029940235.1 Desulfobacula sp.
GATCAGGCAAGACAATTATCTCCCTTGGAATTACCGGGGCATGGAAAGAGATGGGCTTTAAGGTCTCACCTTTTAAAAAGGGGCCTGACTATATTGACGCCGGCTGGCTTTCCAGGGCAGCCGGCCGTCCCTGTTATAATCTTGATACTTTTCTTTGTACCCCCTCTGTTGTTGAACAATCATTCCTTGAAAATTCTCAAAATAGTGACATTGCTGTAATAGAAGGCAATCGTGGCCTTTATGATGGCATTGATACCAATGGTTCAACTGCAACCTCAGAACTTGCAAAGTTACTAAACCTGCCTGTTCTTCTTGTTCTTGACTGTACAAAAAGTACACGTACAATGGCAGCTTTGCTTCTTGGGTGTATAAAGTTTGACCCGGTAGTTAATATTTGCGGTGTAATTTTAAACCAAGTTGCAGGAAAAAGGCATGAAGGCAAGGTTAAGCAAAATATTAAAGAATATTGTCATATTCCTGTATTGGGATCAATTCCAAAACTCAAAAGCAAAGATTTCCCTGAAAGGCATATGGGGCTAGTCACTTCACATGAACACACCTTTTCTAATAAAGCCATTGATGCAGTTATAAAAACAGCACAGGATAATATTGACCTTAAAACGCTTTATGAAATTGTCACCAGTAATGAGTACTGCATTGAGCCTGGCAAGAAAGAGCAGATTAGCCTATCTGAACAGAAGCCAGAACAGATCCAACCAGGACAGATTAAATCAAAACAGACTGCATTGCCTGATGTGACAATTGGAATTATAAAAGATTCTGCCTTCCAGTTTTACTACCCTGATAATATTGACGCATTAAAAAAACTGGGTGCCAATATAATTTTTATAAGTCCGTTAAATGAAAAAAGCATTCCCAAAGTCCATGCAATATATATGGGTGGCGGCTTTCCTGAAACCCATGCCCCTCAGCTCGCTCAAAATAACAGTTTTAAGGAGAATTTAAGAGAACTATCTCAAAAAGGACTGCCAATTTATGCAGAGTGCGGCGGACTTATTTTCCTTGGGCAAAGTATCTGTTTAAATGACAAGATTTTTCCCATGTCCAATATTCTCCCCATCAATTTCGGCTTTTCAAACCGCCCTCAAGGGCATGGATACACCAAAGTTCAGGTTGTTAATGATAATCCTTTTTTTAAAAAAGGTGAGATTTTAAAGGGTCATGAATTCAGGTATTCCAGTATCCTGGATATAGATTACCAGGATCATGAAATGGCATTTAAAATGGAGCGGGGGAAAGGTATCCTTGAGAAAAAAGATGGATTTTTTAAAAATAATACTTTTGGAACTTACACCCACATTCATGCACTTGGCAGCCCTTCATGGGCCCCTTCATTAATTAAGCAGGCAAGAACGTTTCAAAATAGACAGGCTGTTACAGAATACTGATTTTTTTGTTAGAGTATTTTTATTAAATATTATTTCTGCCCTTCAACCTTCACATGGCATGAC
>JAOZRI010000178.1 GCA_029940235.1 Desulfobacula sp.
GACTGTTTCCAGGTGTTGAAATTTTACCGGTCAAAAGATGAATATTATAGACCAGATTATTGATCCATGTTCCACGGGTATGCTGGTTCATTCCCATAGTCCAGAAACTCGTGACTTTTTTAGCTGGATCTCCGTAAAGGGCAGCGAGATATTTAATATTTTTTGCTGATACTCCGGAAATTTTTTCAGTCATTTCTGGAGTATAATCGTTAAGGAATATTTTTAATGCTTCAAAGTCAACTGTTTCAGCTTTATCTTTAAATTTAAAATGGTCTTCAGTCCCATAGCCAATATTGGTTTTCCCTTTATGAAAAGAGACATGTTTTGAGACAAAATCTTCATTTACCCAGCCATTTTTTATAATTTCGTAACAGATTGCATTGGCAAGGGCAAGGTCAGACTGGGGATTGAATATAAAGGATTTATCAGCAGCCTGGCTGGAACGGGTTGAGCGGGTTGTTAAATCAATGATTTTAACATGGGTTTTTGATTTTCTGTTGGCGAGTATTCTGGAAAATAAGACTGGATGCATTTCCGCCATATTGTTTCCCCATGTGACAAAAACATCTGCGTTGTCAATGTCTTCATAACATCCCATGGGTTCATCAAGACCAAAGGTGGTCAGACATCCTGTAACAGCACTTGCCATACAAAGTCTAGCATTGGCCTCAACATTATTGGTTCCTATACATCCTTTGAAAAGTTTTGAAGAAACATACCCGTCTGGAATAGACCACTGCCCTGATCCATACATGGCCACGGCATTTTTGCCTTTTTCTTTTATGGATTCTTTCATCTTTTCTGCCACAATATCCAGAGCTTCTTTAATGGGAGTTGGAACCATTTTGCCATTTTTTCTGACATAGGCAGTTTTAAATCTGTCTTTTCCATAAAGAATCTGCACGGAATGATATCCCTTTACACAACACAAACCTTTGTTAACAGAACATTTGGGATCGCCCTTTACTGCAACAGCTCTGTCGCCTGATACACCAACAAGAAGCCCGCATCCAGTCCCGCAGAAACGACATGGCGTTTTGCTCCATTTAATGGAACCGGCAGGAAGATCTGCTGGTTTCCAGCCCGCGAAACTGATTCCCGGAAACATGGTTGCCGCAGCCACTGCTGCACTCTTTAAGGCCATGGACCTGATAAAATGTCTTCTGGTAATCGTCATATACCGCTCCTTTTGTTAATAACTGCTACTGGCAGTCCTGATATTTTCCCAGATTTGCCTGTAACAAAGCATAAAAAATTGTAAATTAAATTAATTCATATAAAATATATCTTTTTATTAATCTGTATGTCCAAAGGTCATGCTCAATGACTGTAATGATGACAATTCTTTGATTTGAGTTATCAAATTTTTACTGATTTCTTCATCAGGTGTATCAGTTAGAAGAATTACGACGTCCCTGTTATCAGACGGTTTTACTTCACAATATTGTATAAGAGATAAATCTTTTATCAATTGATCTTTCATACTATTTTCAGGATAGGCTATGAAACTGAAAATGGGCATCATCACTCCTTTACAAAATATTATTTATATCTTTTTTGTAATGTAAACTTGCTTTTTATTGCAAATAGCTATTGACTACCACAAAATAGTACGTAGTACAAAAGAAATTTTAAAAAAATTTCTTTTGTTTGTCGTTAAAAGGCATAACTATCTGAAATAATATTTAAAAAAGTTTTATAAATATATCAAAAAAAGAGTTTATTATTAACTCTCTATCCAAACTCAAAGCGAATTCCATCGTAATTTTGTTGAAAAAATTAGAATCTTAATGGTCCAATCTATATTGAATATTGATGCAATATGAAAATCTATGAAAAAGCTTGTATTTAAAAATAGAATTATTGTACAAATAATCAGTGTTATCAAGAATAAGTGAACTCTTTAAAGGATGCTGCATAATGAAACTCAAATCAAGCTATTGGTTAGTCAGTGATGATGGAGGTATCATCATGGGAAAAGGGAGGATGGAAATCTTAGAGTCCATAGATCAGACAGGCTCAATCAATCAGACATCAAAGGAGATGAAAATGTCCTATAAATCTGTCTGGAGCAAAATCAAATCCACCCAGGATAATTTTAAAAGCCCTGTTGTCCATTCTGATAGAAAAGAGGGTACAAGATTAACCGAAGAAGGCAGAACACTGCTGGAAAAATATAGGAAGTTAACAAAGGATTGTATTAAAGCTGATGATAACATATTTAAAGGTATATTTTAGGAAGTATATATGAGACCAATCCATATTATAGGCCATGCAGGATGCGGCAAAACCACCCTGATTGTTGATTTAATTCAAGAGATGGTCAAAAGAGGTCTTAAAGTTGGTTCCTTGAAACACAGTGCCCATGCCCATGAACTTGACAAACCTGGAAAAGATTCTTTTCTGCATAGAAAAGCAGGTGCTGAGCCTGCTTCCATGATGACTCAGAGCATGACAGCCATATATCTGCCTGCCTCAGACAGATTAACACCTGAAAAACTTCTTGAAAAATATTATTCAGATATTGATATTGTACTTATTGAGGGATGGATCAGCGGCCCCCATGAAAAAATTGAAATATGGCAGGACCATATTAAAAGAAAACCGCTTTTTTTTTCTGTTGAACATGTAAAAGCTTTTGTTTCAGATGATGATCTTGACCCGGAATCCATGGCAGTTGCAAAGGCAAAAAAGCTTAATGGTTTTAAACGATGTGATTGCTCTTTATTGACAGACTTTATTCTTGACTTGACAAAAAATAATTTTTAAGGCTAATCCAAAAAAAATACAATGAAGCACTCGTTAAACAAAAAATTTATCATTGGAGTTATATTAATAATAGTACCGATTCTTGGGTTGATATTTACCTGGATTGCAGCAAATCTCATAAAACAGGCAAAGGCTCAGACACTTGAAAAAGCAAGAGTTGTCGCAGACACTATTATCTTAACAAGGCAGTGGGTCACTGATTGTGACGGAGGTGTTTTTGTTCCTGTTCAAAGCCTGGGTGCAATTAATATTGATGATAAAATACAATGCCGGTTCAATACACCAATAGGCGCAATCCAGATGTTTACACCTGCCATGGTCACAAAAAAACTCTCACAGTATTCAATGGAAAAAAAATCTTACAGCATCAAGCTTTCAAGCCTTTATCCAATCAGTGTTGAGAACATGGCCGATGATTTTGAAAAACAGGCTTTGACCCGTTTTCAGCATGAAAAGATTGAAGAAGTTTACAGGTTTACAGATTTTTCCTGTGATTTTATGGTTCCCCTGTATAGAACCAAGGGGTGCATTAAATGTCATACCAGCGCAAATCAGGGCCCTGAGCAAATTACTGTTTCAAGTATCATAGGCGGTCTTCGTGTTACAGTACCCTATCTGGAGACAAAAAAAATCTTAAAGCAGAATGCCCTTATGTTTGGAGGTGCAGGTATATGTATCACTGTTTTAATCATAGGATTTTTAATGTTCATGATTAACAAAGTTGTTTTAAACCCATTAAAAGAGCTGGGAGATAAAAGCAGACAGATTGCTTCTGGTAATCCTGATGCAAGGGTTGCCATTAAAACAGATGATGAACTTGAACTATTGGGGCATAATTTTAATACAATGGCATCCACTCTTGCCAAAAATCATGAACAGCTTGAAAAAAAAGTGGCAATGGCAACAAAAGATCTGGCACAAGCCAATAACGAGCTTTTAAAACTTGATAAGCTGAAATCTGATTTTCTTACCAATATGTCCCATGAACTGCGTTCACCCCTGACAGCAGCCAGAGGAAGTATTACCTATCTTGAAAGAACAATAAAAAATCCAGATGCCTTTCAATACCTGACCATTGTGGAAAAAAACCTGACACGCCTGACAAGGCTTATTAATAACCTGTTTGATTTTACAAAACTTGAGGCAGGAAAAATAGAGTGGGAGTTTAACAGGGAAAATATAACCATTTTAATTGAAGAAGTCATTGAAATAATGAGCCCCATTGCAATGGAAAAAAATATCAGTGTTGATTTTACAAACCCCGGAAGTATTTACACTTTAATTGATCTTGAACGCATGGAGCAGGTGCTTGTTAATATTCTGGATAATGCCATTAAATTTTCTGAAGATCACAGTACAATTAAAATAGGGCTTGATAAAACAGGTATTGAAAGAACAGATGAAAAGGTTGAAATATTTATAAAAGATCAGGGTCTGGGGATTGATGAAAAGCTGTTTGAAAATATTTTTGAAAAATTTTATACTGGTGAAAATAATCAGCAGCACAAAGGAAGCGGTATGGGGCTTGCTATCTCAAAGGCTATAGTCCAGGCCCATGAAGGTGAAATAAATATTCAAAGCACGCTTGGTCAAGGCTCATGCTTTTCTATTATATTGCCGTTACAACTAAATCAGGACGAACACCATGACAGGTAAATCTGTTCAAAAAACCATTTTACTCATTGATGATGATAAAGATATTGTTCAAACCATACAGGGAAATCTTGTGATAGACGGATATAATGTTATCTCTGCCTTTACAGGCCAGGATGGTATTTTGATGGCTGAAAAATCAAATCCTGACCTTGTTTTACTTGATTTAAATCTTCCTGATCTGGATGGTGTTGCTGTTTGTGAAATTTTACGCAAAAAATTTAACTTTCCAATCATTATGCTTACTGCAAGGGATGCTCTTTCAGATAAGGTGCTCGGTCTTAAAAGCGGTGCTGATGATTACATTGTAAAACCATTTGATTTTCTGGAACTTTCTGCCAGGATTGTGGCAATCTTTAACAGGATAGAGAGAACTGTTGTTCATAATAAACAGCAGTTCGGTGATCTTGAAATTGATTTTCGAACCAGGCAGGTTTCCATAAAAAATCACGAGATTAAATTAACCAAAACAGAATTTGGTTTATTAGAACTCTTTGCTGCCTATCCTGGCAGAGCACTCTCCCGGGAGTTTATTGAAAAAACGATATGGCAGGACTCACAGCTTTATTCAAATTCAAGGGCCCTTGATGTCCATATCCAGCGGCTAAGAAAAAAAATAGAGATAAAATCAGATAATCCAAAATATATTGTAACCATTCCAGGAATTGGATATAAATTCAATGGTTAAGATAACTTAATAGCGGCTCAGGGCTAAGATATTAAGTTATGTAACATGTTTGTTACATCTTTAACACCATAGTTACATAATTTCCTGATATAGAGTAATTATATTAAAATGAGGTATCCTAAATCATACAATCTTGAAAGGAAACGTTTCAATGGCTTCAACGTCAAATAAAG
>JAOZRI010000578.1 GCA_029940235.1 Desulfobacula sp.
GATAACAGGTCATGGCAATTTTAACGCCATCTCGCATAACAAGATATCTGGAAAATCGATCAATACCACGTCGTTCATTAACAGCAGATGATTTCAGATATGCATCCTGGTCATACCATGCAGTATCGCTGCTAATCTTGTCAGGTTTCTGAAATAAAGAACATCCTGTAAGAGTCATGAAAACAATTATCAATCCGGACAGATATAAATTTGAATATGTTTTTAATTTAATATTTTTTAAATGATACATCACACTTGAGCCATGATTACAAATTATTTTCTTTAATAATTCTTTATTCACAGAGCTCATACAGAGCAGCGGCTCCCATACCTCCGCCCATGCACATTGATTCAACACCGTATTTTACTCCAAGCCGTTTCATGTTGGCCAGAAGTGTGGCACACAGCTTGGCGCCGGTACAGCCAAGGGGATGACCCAGTGCAACTGCTCCGCCATTGACATTTACCCTGGACATATCAATGCCAAGTTCCCTGATGCAGTATAATGCCTGGGAAGCAAAGGCTTCGTTCAGTTCAAACAGTCCGATATCCTTGATGTCAAGTCCTGCGGTTTTTAAAAGTTTTGGTATTGCATACTTTGGACCAACACCCATCTCATCGGGTCTGCATCCTTCGACAACATAGCATTTGAACTTGGCAATGGGAGTCAGGCCAAGCTCTTCTACTGCCTCCTTGCTTGCAATAACAGTGGCTGCTGCACCATCGGTCATCTGAGATGAGTTTCCTGGAGTGACAGAGCCACCCAGTACAAAAGCAGGGCGCAGCTTGCCCAGCCCTTCCCTGGTTGTGTCTGCTCTTACTCCGTCATCAAAGTCCTGAATAAAGGTCTCTTTTTTAAAAATTCCGTTCTCCTGCTGAACATATCTCGTTGCAGGCGTGGGAACTATTTCAGTAAAAAGATTATCTTTTTGAGCCTTTGCAGCCTTGATCTGGGAATTGAAAGCAAAATCATCCTGATCCTGCCTTGAAACATCGTAACGTTTTGCAACATTTTCTGCTGTAATCCCCATGGACATGTATAACTCTGACTTGTCACTGCTCAAGCCCGGATGGGGTCTGACAATATTTCCAGCCATGGGAACAGTGCTCATGGATTCAACACCTCCTCCGATTGCCACATTGGACCACCCTGACATGACCCGCATGGCTGAGATGGCAATGGCATCAAGACCGGATGAACAAAACCTGTTTACAGTGGCTCCGCAGACCTGATCGGGAAATCCTGAAAGCTGGGCAGATAGACGACCTATATTTACACCCTGCTCAGCTTCAGGAAAGGAACATCCTAACATCACGTCGTTTACGTCTTCCGGCTTCAGATTATCTGTTTTTTCCACTGCAGTCTTGAGGACATGAGATGCCAGATCTTCCGGCCTGGTGTCCTTAAAAGCACCTTTTCCCCTCTTGCATCCGGGGGTGCGTATGGATGTAACAATATATGCGTCAT
>JAOZRI010000179.1 GCA_029940235.1 Desulfobacula sp.
TGCAAGCTGGCTGCTGGTAAAGACGGAAAAGGTGAGTTGTCAAAAGATTTCTGGCCCACCTACAGCGCGTTTGCCAATTCCTATGGCGGGGATGTGATTCTCGGGTTAAAGGAAACCAGAAAGGGATTTCGCTTAAACGGGATCAGTAAGTTTCAAAAGGTATTGGATGATTTATGGAGTACCTTAAATGATCCCGGAAAAGTCAGTATAAATCTGTTGCAGGAGAAAGATGTTAAGCTATTAAAGGTGGATGGGTGCAATCTGATTCAAATATCTGTTTCAAGGGCGTCAAGAAAACAAAAGCCTGTATTCATCAATAACAATCCATTGACCGGTACATACAAAAGACGTAATACAAGTGATTTTCTCTGTGATAAGGAAGCCGTCAAGCGGATGCTGGCAGAGCAGGTTGAAGAGAGCCGGGATACAGAACTGCTCAAAGGGTATGGTATTGAAGACATTGATTTTGAAAGTTTTAATGCCTATCGCCAGGTGTATACCAACCTGTCCCCGGATCACCCATGGAATCAAATTGAGCCATTACCTTTTTTAAATAATATTGGTGCATGGCGAAAAGACAGGGAGACAGGAGCAGGTTCTTTAACCCGGGCAGGGCTTCTCATGTTTGGCCAGCTTCCCTCCATCCAGGAGGCTTTTCCAAACTATATGCTGGATTATCAGGAACGGCCCGAAGCAAAAACAGAAAGCCGGTGGATAGACAGATTAACGCTTGATGGGTCATGGTCGGGTAACTTGTTTGATTTTTATAGAAAAGTAATCAAAAAACTCACCGCTGATTTAAAAGTACCCTTTAAACTTGAAAAAGACCTTCGCCAGGACAATACACTTGTTCACCAGGCCCTGCGGGAAGCTCTTGTCAACAGCATTGTCCATGCAGATTATTCTGAAAGGGCCTCTGTGCTGATTGTAAAAAGGCCGGATATGTTTGGATTCAGAAATCCAGGGTTGATGCGGGTACCCAAAGAGATTGCTGTTCAGGGTGGCGACAGTGACTGCCGTAATCGTTTGATTCATCAGATGTTCCGGTATATAGGGCTTGGGGAACAGGCTGGCAGCGGTATCCCTAAAATTTTTCAGGGATGGGACAGCCGACATTGGCGCAGTCCGGTTTTATATGAAAAGGAAAACCCGTTTGAGCAAACTTTGTTAGAGCTTAGAATGCTGGATCTTTTTCCTGAAAAAATTGTTAACCAGCTTCAAAAGACCTTTGGCAATGAATTTGACCGGTTACCGGAACTGGAAAGACTGATTCTGGCATCTGCTGCAACAGAACAGGTGGTCACCCATAAAAGGATGACAGAAATTTCAACCGACCATGCCCATGATCTGACACTTGCTTTTCAACGGTTGATGAAAACAGGGCTTCTTGAATCCAATGGTCGTGGCAGGGGAACGGTTTATCATCTGCCGGGGCAGACACTTCCCAGTGCAGACCATGCATTTTCACAAAATATGGTTATATCCCAAGCAGACAATGGTGTTAGTGACATTAGCTTGGTACATAACGAAGATCGCTTGGTACATAACGAGCGCCATGAGCAAGGATGGCTGATAGTCACAGGATTGGGAAAACCCTTGATAGACAACCTTAATCTGGTTTCAGAAGATATTTTAAAAATCCTTATGGACCTAGCAGGGAAAGCCCGAAATCAAAAACGGCTAAACAGAAAAGAGATGATCCATATCGTGCTGCAGCTTTGCGCTGACTATTATTTGACACAACAGGTTCTGGCGCAATTGCTGAATCGAAAACCCATTGCACTGAGAAAGAACACCTTAAAACCATTGCTGGACCAGGGGAAACTTGCGCTGGCCTTTCCCAAGACACCCACACATTCAAAGCAGGCATATACAACTATAGTTAGAGGCGGAGATGATTAACGAGGAACAGCTGGAAAAATTATGTTTGTCCTGGTTTAAAGAAATTCAATATCAGACTGTTACGGGAAAACAGATTGCCCCTGAAGGGGATTATCCTGAACGGGAAGATTACAGGCAGGTGATTTTGCATGAAAGACTTGTCTCCCAGCTTAAAATCATCAATCCCGGAATTCCAACTATCCTGCTTGAAGATGCTGCAAAAAACATTGCAAACCTGAATACCCCTGTATTGATAAAAAACAATCACATGTTCCATAAATATTTGATTGAGGGGTTACCGGTTGAATTAAATGATAAAGAAGAAAGCAAAACCGATTATATAAAATTCATTGATTTTGAAAGCGTAGAGAATAATCAATTTTTAGTGGTTGATCAATTCACCATATCCGGTACAAAGCATCTTCGGCGCCCGGATCTGGTTGTTTTTATTAATGGATTACCCATTGCTGTGATTGAATTAAAGAATCCGGCAGATGAAAATGCAGATATCTGGGATGCCTATAACCAGCTACAGACATATAAGGAAGAAATATCAGATCTCTTTGTGTTTAATGAGGCATTGATTATCAGCGATGGTTTAACAGCAAGGATTGGTTCTCTGACAGCAAGCAAAGAGTGGTTCCTGCCCTGGAGGGCCATAAAAAATGAAAATGATAAACCAGATCTTGAGTATGAACTGGAAAAACTGGTTAAAGGCTTTTTTGACCGGGAATTATTGCTTGATTATTTAAAGTATTTTATCCTTTTTGAACAGGATAACCATACCGCTATTAAAAAGATTGCCGGGTATCATCAATTCCATGCTGTTCGCCAGGCGGTTCGTGCCACCATCATTGCGGCAAAAGCGCCTGAAAAAGATGAGATTCGTGAAGCCCGTGCAACCTGGGCTGATCAGGTTGAAGAAGGATCAAGAAAGGCCGGGGTTGTCTGGCATACACAGGGCTCAGGAAAGAGTATTTCCATGGTCTGCTATTCAAGTAAATTGCTGTCCAGCCCTGAAATGAAAAACCCGACACTGGTCGTTGTAACAGATAGAAATGATCTTGACGGCCAGCTTTTTAATACATTCAAAATGGCAAGGGAAAATTTAAAACAAACACCTGTCCAGGCATTGGATCGTGACAATTTAAGAGATATTCTTTTTTCAAGAGCATCCGGCGGTATTATATTTACAACTGTTCAAAAGTTTGCCCTCATGACTGGTGAAGAAAATCATCCTGTTTTAAGTAAAAGAAACAATCTTGTTGTCATTTCCGATGAAGCACACAGAAGCCAGTATGGCGATAAGGCAAAATTGAACAAAAAAACAGGGCGTTATACGTTCGGGTATTCCAAGCATCTGAGAGATGCCTTGCCCAATGCTACCTTTATAGGGTTTACTGGCACGCCTCTTTCCCTTGAAGATAAGGATACCAGGGCTGTTTTTGGCGATTATGTCAGTATCTATGATATTCAGGATGCTGTGAATGACGGTGCTACAGTACCTATTTATTACGAATCCCGGCTTGCAAAGCTGGATATCAACATTGAAGAGATTGAAGCCTTGAATCAAGAAGTTGAAGAAGTGCTTGAAGATGAAGAAGATATCATAGAAAAGGAAAAAGCCAAAAGCAAATGGGCAACACTTGAAAAATTAGTTGGATCAGAACCCCGGATTCATCAGGTCACAAAGGATCTGGTAGCACATTTTACGAACCGAACAGACAGTTTCCCGGGAAAGGCCATGATTGTATGCATGAGTCGGGAAATCTGTGTCAATATGTTTGATGCAATTATCAGGTTGAAACCTGAATGGGCAGGTACACTAAAAAGAGATAATAAGGAGAAGAATGGGTTTTATGATCCTTTAGATGGTAGTATCAGGGTGGTAATGACTGGCAGTGCTTCAGACAATCAGCATCTTCAAAAACATATTTATAATAAAAAAGCCAAAAAACATCTTGAAAAGCGATTCAAGGATGAAACAGATTCATTGAAAATAGTGATTGTACGGGATATGTGGCTAACCGGATTTGATGTACCGGCATGCCATACCATGTATGTTGACAAACCTATGAAAGGGCACAATCTCATGCAGGCCATTGCCAGGGTGAATCGTGTTTTTAAAGATAAACCCGGCGGACTGGTTGTTGATTATATCGGTATCGCAAATGAACTGAAGCTGGCGCTTAAAATTTATACAGAGGCAAAGGGTAAAGGAGAGCCAACACTCAGTACAAAACAGGCATATGAGATCTTACTGGAAAAAATGGATATTGTCAGAGAGCTATTCCACGGATTTGACTATAGTGATTATGAAACCAATGCATTACAACTTCTGCCCCTTGCAATGAATCATATATTGGGTATTGAAGAAGGCAAGAAACGATTTTTAGATGTTGTTTTAAATATCAGCAAAGCTTTCACCCTTTGTGGTACACTCGATGAAGTACAACCCCTGAAAAAAGAGATCGCTTTCTTTTCTGCGGTAAAAGCTGCCATCAGCAAATATACAAGTATTGACAAGAAACGTACTGAAGCTGACAAAAGTTCTGCATTAAAACAGATTATTGATAACGCTATTATTGCAGATGGTGTGGCAGATGTTTTTGAGCTGGCAGGCCTTGAAAAACCAAATATTGGTCTTCTTTCCCAGGAATTTTTAGAAGATATCGGAAAGATAAAAACTAAAAATCTTGCTGTGGAATTATTGGAACGTCTTTTGAAAGATGAAATTAAAGCACGAATGAAAAATGATGTGGTTCAGGAAAAGAAATACTCAGATCGGATTCTTGAAACGCTTAGAAAATATCATAACCGGGCAATTGAAACTGCCCAGGTGATTGAAGAGTTGATACAAATGGCCAGGGACATGGCTAAAGATGATGAAATGGCTAAAAAATCAGGTCTGAATTCTGATGAAATCGCTTTTTATCGAGCCTTGATTCAAAATGAAAGTGCTGTTAGAGAACTTGGGGACAATAACCTAAGGCAGCTTGCAAAAGAAGTGACTCAAAAGCTAAAAAAGAGCACTACTGTGGATTGGCAAGTCAGAGACAGTGTTCGTGCTAAATTGCGTATATTGATCCGTAGAGCTTTAAAACGATGGAAATATCCCCCTGATGGAGCAAAAGAAGCAGTTGAGCTTGTATTAAAGCAAGCTGAAGCTTTGTCCAATACATGGAGTCAATAAAAATATGGATCTTAAAGTAGTCAATATTGTCCTGATTGAAAATGCACATGATACTCTTGATGGTGCAAGTGGGGGGAATCGCTGATGTCAATTCTATCAATTGATCAGGGAACCACAAGCACACGTGCTTTATTGCTTGAAAATTCTGGTACAATAAAAATAGTTCAAACATTGG
>JAOZRI010000579.1 GCA_029940235.1 Desulfobacula sp.
CTGGAATACGAAACAATGTATTTGCCGGGGGCGTGACCGCTTTTTGGGCAGGTTTTTTCAGCTGAGGCACATAGTCGTAAGGTATCCGGTAGGCCCTGTAGACAAGATTGTACTTCCCTTTTTCAGTATAGTAAGGGCTGATGTACTCCCAGACAATCTCATTATGGGGTGTTACCTCCTGGAATTGTCCAACAGCACCGTTGGTAATCAAGGTATTGCCGTTGGGCAGGCGCTGAGCTGAACTGACGTAGTCTGAATAAAATTGGTACTTGTTTCGCATACCCATGACTTTTCCAGAGTGTTCCCATATAATTTTAAGAGAACGGGGATCAATTTCAATAACCCTGGAATAATCTCTGCGTGCATCAGACCAGCCATAGTGAGCACCAGGGTTTCTTGGACCATACCCGGCATAACCGCCATTATCATAGATCATTATATTGCCTTCTCCAGGCAGTCCTTTAGGAATCATGTGAGTGTGGTGCTGGCCTATGATCTGACCGAGTTTTTTGTATGCCCTTTTATAACGTTTACCATTAAACTCCCAGACAGTGTCCCGATAATAATAAGGACCGATCTGCCAGACAATTTTACCCGTAACTTTTTCAATAATGCAGCTGGTATTCGTCTGACGGTTTGAGATTATTATATTTTCAGGATTGAATACCTTATATTTTACAGGATCTTCATCATACCATTTATTAGGACCTAAATAAGATGCAGCATTGACGTGTATCCAGTCACCCGCTTTGACTCCCGGGGTTCTGGTCATGGAAAAAGTAGGATATTTACGCAAGGTCTTTTTAAATTCAGGCGAAAAATTCATCTCATGGAAATGATCACTGGCCAGCCAATCCCATACCACTTTGCCGCTTGCATCTACTTCCACAATATAATCGTCATAGAGATCTTTGTCAGTGATGTCGGCATTCTTCACAATTTTATGGGAAAGAATTAATATTTTCCCTTTCCAGTTGGCAACAGGTATATCTGGAGCATGGTAATCTACAGGGCTGCCATGGAACTGATAATCATGGTGCATTCCAGCTTTTGGAATATTTCTGACAACTTTGCCATTCCAGTCCACAATTACAAAATCAGTAGAATGTTCATTTCCCCAGATACGTCCTTTTTTGGATGGTTCAGAGCGTTTAGTACCGGCAAGATATCCTCCTTTGAGCAATTTGGCGGGATGTTCGGCCTGGCAGATATCCTTCCACTGACGTACCACTTTGCCGTTCATGTTAATGAGCACCGTACCCTCACTCTCCACCTCAGTTCCAAAGAGGGTGAAGCCGTTGAAACACTTCTCTGGTTTGTAGATGGTTGTCCCATGGGGGAATACTGTGGGAAAAGCCATAGTATCCAAAGGTTTAACAATGAGGCCGGCTGCGGCCAGTGCACTACCACAAATAAATTCTCTACGATTCATACTGTGCTCCCTTTTTTATCGTGTCAT
>JAOZRI010000012.1 GCA_029940235.1 Desulfobacula sp.
TGGCTGTGGCAACTGCAACGCATCAAATATTATGGGCAGTTGAGGAAAAAAAAGGCTATATCCCGAAAGATTATGACAGTAGCAAGGGTGAGGGTATGGCGTTATTGGCTAAAGAAGCCGCTAAAAAGACACGAGAGCGTATTGGAACAAAAAGCAATCCCGGACCATTATGGATAGATCTTAATGCTATTTTTGCTTCCCTTCAGATACCCTATGAAGACTGGTGGCGCGCCGTCCAACTAACCTATGTAACGTGGCGTTCATCCTTTTGTGCACTGCACAGTGCAGCCGATGATATTAAATTTGTTAAAGTCTCCAATCAACCAGGACAATATAAACTGTCTATTTCTGTTGATAATTTAGAACCCGAAGCGCAGGCAGAGGAGGGTGTAACAGTCTATTATAAAATAGAGGGTGAGATTAAGACTGATGGCAATATAGATTTTACTGAGCCAATCCCGAAAAATGACACCTCTGGATGGTATAGTGCTGATAAATCCTTTAAAATTGAAGATCCGAAAAATCTGTCTGGTAAGATCGCAATCGAAATTAAGGGGGAATATGATAAAAAAATTCCTGACTCAGGTTTTAAGCGGGTTGAATATGATCTTAAAGATATCACCATTGAAGCAATTGAGATGCCCGATGTTTTTAATCACAAACAGGATTCAGCAGCAATACAATCCCTTAAAAATGACTTCTGGGCTTTCAATGTAACCATTGAATCAGCTGGTGTGCCGGACAGTCAGAACATGGAATACAGGGTTAAATCCCAGATTCCTGCCCCGGGGGAATGGGTTGCCCGGGGGGATAATGTTGTTTTAAAAGTATATGGTAAGTTTCCACAAGATGCCCCTGCGGATGACAACAACTCCATAAACCAAGCCGATAAAACAAAAAAAGACAGTGTCCAGAAAAAAAAGCTGTGCAATGAAACTAAAAATGCTGCCAATGCTCTTTCTGGAAAAATACAGGATAATGAAAAGAAATTCATATCATTTGGAGATAAACTAAAAAATTTCTTCAAAAAAATTAAGAGTTTAAAAAAAGAAAGCAAGTTCATCAAAACAGCACATAAAGACCTGGAGAAAAAAGCTGCAGCCATAGCTGAGATTTCACATGAACTTGAAAAATTGACTCTTAAGATATGTGAAACAACCAAAAAGTTAAGTGATCACACAAAAACAGATTCAGAGCATGATAGAAATTATGATTGGATAAACAATAAGAAGAAAAAACTTAAAGAGCTTTTAGTCTCTGCTAAAAGTATTATCAAGGATACAAATCTATTAGAGAAAGAAAGCAAAAAACGACTTGAGGCGGTCAAACTGTTGAAAGACGATTCGCAGGCAGCCTTTCAAAAAATAGATGAAGATATAAAAGCGTTAAGTGAGACAAATTATGCCACAAATATGGACGAACTAAACAAGAAAGCTGGAATGTTACATTCCGATGGCTGTCCTGAAGATGTTTTTGCTGCACTAAGGGAAGCAACAAAACAGTATCAAAAAAATCAGGACAAGCTCAAACAGATCACGGCCTTTTATAAGACCATAAAAATCGATTTTGATAAAAAGGTTGAAGAGATTGGAAACCTTGAACAGGTTTATCAGAAAACAGCATATCTTCTGGATCTTTCAAAAGTATATGTTGAACGTGCAGAAAATGCTGCCATTAGAGGGGCATTCTGTGCGGTACTGGCTGAAAATATCATGAAAAAAGTCTTTATCCCTGATGTCCGGGGCATTGAAATTAACAATGCTGAATCAAGGGTGAACCAAAAAGGCTTAAATGTGACAAAATCGGAACTTGGTCCCCCTCCTTTAGAAGGAAAAGCCGGAAAGGTGGAAAACATAATTCCTGGAATCACAAAAAGGGTTAAAAAAGGAACAAGTGTTACCCTGTCATACTATGATGAACGTCCTGACAGGGCAAGTCAGCTTGCAAACTATGACTGCAGCCAATGGCCCGAGTCCCAACCTGTCTGGGATACACAAAATGACAGGCCTGCCTGCGACTGCACAGGGGAAATGGTGTGGAACCAGGATAATTCAAAATGTATCCACAGGATTGATGCAGCGCTTGCAAATACAAACTGCATGTATCCCAATTCATATCCAGTGTGGAATTCTGACCAGAACAGAGTTGTATGCGATTGTATCCCCGGAACTGTCTGGAATCGAGATGGAAGTGCATGTATAAATCCTCAGCAGGCAGCTTTGAACAATCATGACTGCTCACAATTTCCAGGCACCATACCAAACTATGATAATAACGGGAATCTTGGGTGTGCCTGTCCTAACGGTACCCAATGGATTCAAAATATGAACAGGTGTGTGGATCAACAGGAAATTGCCATGGCAAATACAGATTGTTCCCACAAGCCCGGAAGTGCACCAAGATGGAATTATATGACGAATCAGGCTGACTGCGAATGTCAAATGCCTTATTCTGAGAATCCCATGACAGGAAAATGTGTTGATTTTTTGGCACAGCTTGAGCAGGATAATCGTGAATTTAACCAGGAGATGGAAAGAGATCGAAAGGCGTTTGATCAGAGGATGGCAGAGCAGCGACGTCATGATCAAGAACAGAACCAGCAATTTTTCAATAATATGATGAATATATGGGATAAAGCTTCACCACCCCGTACGCCTTCAAGAAGGCCTTCAACTCCATCCAGAGGATCAGGTAACACCGGCCAATCTAAAAACAATAAATATAATGGTCCATTATGTAAAGGCCACCATTTGGTCTGTGGCTACGGATATAATGAATACAAGCATGCTGTTAATGATTTCAACCAGGATAAAATCTGTGATATCTGCAGACGACCATACGCTAAACAGGGTTACCGTGTGTTTACTAAAAAAGTTATTAATGGTCCATGCGTAAAATACTACAGCAAACTTGACGGCCCCATATGCCAGGGACATACCCTGAGCTGTGACCAAGGGTATGGCAGAAACTGGAAGATGGCTATAGATCGCAACCCACGAGATAGAATCTGTGATATCTGTGGACGTTCTTTCAAAAAATCAGGTAACAAGGTAAGAAGCGTGATCACAAAGGAAAATGTCAAATGTAAAGAAGTAAGAAAATAAAAGGAAAAAATAGAAATGATAACAAGATACAAACTTAAAATAGAAACCATTATCATTATTACAGCCGTACTGGTCATGGCGAATCAAAGTTTTTGTGGACAGATATCAATAACCGGCAAAGTTACAAAGATTGAAAATAATACCATTATTATTGAAACGATAAAGGCTGAAACCATCCCCAAAGGCAGCAGGGTTGATCTTTTCTTTGAAATTTCAGAAGGTAATAGCATTGAGATCGGTCAGTGGAAGGTTTCAGGCAGGGGTAAGGGAGTGGTATATGCCATGCCCGTTGACATGATTGGTCCTCCACAAAAGGGCATGACAGCAAAGATATCATATTCTGACAAAAAAGCCCCTGTAATCACGTCAAGCAATCCACGAAACAAAACAATCCAGGATACTTCCAGAAAGAATCCCTACGTTGAACCAGTTCCTGAAATTCGTGGTAAAGAACCTAAAGGACAATTGCTTGGAATCCCGTTTCCTGAAAAGCCTGCCAAAGAATATGCAACAGAAGGAGACAGGTATTATTATGAGAAGAACTACAAAATGGCCATTAAAGAATATGAACAATGTGCCAGAATGGGGCATTCAGGGTGCCAGAGGATGCTGGGATATTTTTATAATTATGGACTTGGCATTGAAAAAAACTTGAATAAAGCTCGTGAATTTTACGAAGACTCTGCCCGACAAAACAATCCTTCAGCCATATATAATCTTGGCGTGATGTATGTTAATGGTCAGGGTGTAAAAAAGGACATGGCAAAAGCCCATGAACTGTTTTTAAAATCTGCAACTCTGGGATATCCTGAAGCACAATTCAACTTTGCAGTTCTGTACTATAATGGTATCGGGGTCTCAAAAGATAAATCAATCGCTCTTAAGTGGTTTAAAAAAGCCGCTGATCAAGATGTCCCCAAAGCCGTATACGCTGTTGGTCAGTGTCATGAATTTGGCTTTGGCACACCCAAAAACATGGTTAAAGCAAAAGAGTATTATAAAAAAGCAGCTGAACTGGGTGATAAAGATGCGATAAAGAAATTAAGTGCACAATAAAAAAACCGTGTGAATAAAAAATAGATTAAAAAACTAAGAAAGGAGAATTCAATGCAGGGAAATAACAAGGCAAGCGCATTTATTTTAGGAGCATTTTTAGCTTTTGGGTTATCTGTTTTTGGATATATGCTTGGAAATACTGCAATAAAGTTTAAAGAGTATGAACGTTCAGTGACAGTAAAAGGTTTATCAGAGCAGGAACATAAAGCTGATATAGTGATCTGGCCTATCCAGTTTACCGTGGCAGATAATAACCTTGAACAACTCTATGGTTCAATAGAGATCAGTTCTGATCAGATTAATGCGTTTTTAGTAAAAAATGGCATTAGCGTAGATGAAATTACTTTTTCTGCTCCTGCAATTACAGATAAATCTGCCCAACAATATGGAAACAATGCAAGGGCTGAATTTAGATACACAGCCCTTCAAACTGTTACGGTTTACTCAAAAAATATAGATACAATACGAAAAGTTATGGGCAAACTCTCTGAGCTTGGTAAAAAAGGCATTGTTTTTACAGTGGATAATTATCAGTCAAGAGTAGAGTATATATTCACCCGGTTAAGCCAGGTTAAACCGGGAATGGTTGAGGAGGCTACCCAGAAAGCAAGGGAGATTGCTTTAAAGTTTGCAGCAGATTCAAAAAGCCGGTTAGGAAAAATTAAGAGGGCATCCCAGGGGCAGTTCAGCATAAAATCGCGTGATAAAAACAACCCACATATTAAAAAAGTGCGGGTTGTATCAACCGTGGAATACTATCTGTCTGATTAACCGCTCACCTAATTATCCAAAGTATTGATGAGCACCTTGGCAATCTCATTACTGAGCTTTTCAAGGGCATCATTCTGTGCAGCCACATAAGACTCAAAACTATTATTGCTTGTGGGCACTACAATTAAAGACTGCTGTGTTATCAGTCGTTTGTCATCAGCAGTGTCAACAAGGCGCCAGATGGCTTTCAAGGTGACAGATCCTCCCATTTTTCCATCAAATTGTCTAAAGTCAATATAGATTTGGTATTTTGGTGCAAGGGGTCGCTGCCAGGGATAAATGATCACGTTGACTGTCTCAAGCCTGGCTGACAGGTTTTCAGCCATAACATAATTTATCTGGGCATCCAGTGAATCTCCCCATCGATGAAATTCATTTACAATTAACTGGTTTTCACCCTGGCGGGTTACGATTTCAGGCCTGTCAAGAAAGCCGGGAAGTGTGACTGGTCCAACACCAACTTCTATTTTTAAAACTTTTTTGTAAGATTGATGCTGTAATTGCTCTGCAGGTGTGAAAACGTAATAGACAGAACTTGGGGAAGTTCCTCCAATACACCCAGTCAAAATAGTAATTAATAAAAAAGTGCCAAAGAGATGTGTCAATATAGATCGAATGTATATCATTATTGTGTTCCTTTCCCCTGAAGAATTGATTCAGGATGTCTTTCAAGGTGGTCTGCCAGAGCACGTATGCTATCAGCAGTTTTTGTAAATTCTCTTAATGTCTGCTTTAATTCAAAAATAAGGTCTGAATCCGGAGCAGTAATTTTTTGTATTCCAGACAGAGCATCAGTTGCCGTTCCTGATACTGATTCAAGCTGGGATGGTAAATTGTGTTCCAGTTTAGCCATCAGGTTCCGAATGGATACCATGCTTTTATTAAGATTATCCAGTGTGTTTATTATATCATCCGATGCAACAAGCCCTGTGATACTGTTGGCAACATCCTTATAGCTGTCCATTGTTTCATTGATGCTTTGAAGGGCTTTGGAAGTGGCATCACCTATCTGCTCAATGGGAAGTTTTTCCAGTTTATTTAAAAGAGATGTCAAGCTGCTGCTGAGTCTATTCAAAGAAGAGGGAATAGTTGGAAGCTCAATAATATCACCATGAGCCACCAGAAAAGCCGGTTCTGCCTTATCAAAAAAGTCCAATGCAATAAATTGGCTGCCGGAAATAATATTCCCGGTCTGCAGTTGAGCCCGCATCCCCATTTTTATAAGATTCTCAAGGTTATTTCTTGGATCATCTCTATTTTCTGCCAGTTTTATGATACGCCCTGGCTCCACCAGAATTTTGACGGGGACGTTGATTTGATTATTCTTCCAGTCTGCTTCAAGGCCAATCTCTACAACCTTGCCTATGACAAATCCTCTGAATTCAACAGGAGCTCCAATGGAAAGCCCCCGAACTGAATGATTAAATTTTAGCAAATAATAATCTGTCTCAGTGTATTGAATCTCCATGGCATCTGTAAAAGAACTATAAACTGGTAAAATGGTCTCGGAATTGATAGGCTGCCCAGGTTTGATATGCTCCGGGTTGGTAAATACAAGACCGCCAATTAGAAAAGAGATCAATGACTGGGTGTCTATGCGCAGCCCTTTAGCATCCAGATCCACATCCAGTCCACTTGCAAACCAGAACCGTGTGGTGTCCAGAATATTTTTATCATAGGGAGATTCAATAAACACCTGGATATCAATGGATTTTCCACTCTTAGAGAGTTGATATTTCATAACCTGGCCTACTGTGATTCCTCTGTAGTAAACCGGTGAACCCTGCTCCAGAGATCCAAGCTGAGGAGCACTCAATTGAATCTTTTGCCCCGGCTGATCAGACATTATCACCGGTGGAACCTCAAGCCCTGTATAACTCTTTTTTGGCTTGCCATCCTGCCCAATATCAATTGCAATATAGCTGCCGGACAGCAGAGTCCCAAGGCCGCTCACATTACCGGCTGACAACCTTGGACGAACAACCCAGAAGCGGGTTTGATCCTTGAGGTAATGTTTAGCCTTTTGAATCATCTGGGCGGTTATAACTACACCTTTTAAGTCTTCACTGACCACTATGGTTTCTACTATACCAATCTCAACATCTTTATATTTAATTTTTGTCTTGCCCGCCTCAAGACCATCTGCAGATTTAAACGAAATGGTAATAACAGGGCCTTTTTCAGTAATTGCTTTATAAACAAGACCACCTGCAATAATTATTGCCACAATGGGAATAACCCAGACAAGGGAAAACTCAGTTTTTTTCTTAACCGCTGCAAGGGGTATGTCATCGGTTTTGATATGGTTTTTGTCAAACGTGTTCATTGGATTCCTCCATTACGTCCCAGATTAAACGGGGATCAAAATTCTCAGCTGCAAACATGGTACTGACAACAACTGCACTAAAATATACTGCACCCATACCAGCTTCAATGGATGCCAGCGGCCCCATCTGGACCATGGCCACTAAAATTGTCACCACATACACATCCACCATTGACCAGCGCCCTACGGCTTCAGTTATGCGGTAAAGGCGGGTACGATCTTTGGGTTTCCAGACTGATCGGAACTGGACAGAGAGTAAAAGGTAAATCAAAATTAAGATTTTCATGATGGGTATGATAACACTGGCAATAAAAATTATCAGGGCTATATGCCAGGAGCCGGAAAACATAAAGTAGATAACACCGCTTAAAATTGTGTCTGCCTGTTCATGGCCAAGGGCGGATGTAAAGGTTATGGGGAGCATATTGGCAGGAAAATAAAAAATAATGGCTGTAATGACCAGAGCCCATGTACGGCGAATACTGTTGGTTTTACGCAGATGAAGTGATGCCTCACATCGAGGGCAGATATGGTGAACTTCCTTTTTGGGCAGACAGGATAAAAAGGAACAGGTGTGACAGCTTACCAGAACAGTACTGTTTTGAGTGTCAGGTTCACGTTTTTTTCTGATTTTTACAGGAAGCTGTTTCCAGATATCATCTGGATTAAGCCCTGAAACCACAGCAGCCAGCAGGAATATCAGGAAAATAAAGGCTATTGAAGCTAACCCAGGTATTACTGTTGCCATTTTCGCCAGCTTGATCATGGAAACCAAAATACCAAGCAGATATACTTCTATCATTCCCCAGGCTTTTAAGTGACAAAGCGTTCGAAAAATCAAAGCTGCTTTTCTGGGGAGATAGCCCAATTTTAAAGGCAATAGCAGATAGATCATTCCAATTATCTGAAGCAGCGGAAAAATCATGGCAGTAGAGAGTACAAGCAGTGCAAGCAGAGGCATTCCCTGCCTGTAAAGCTGAACAATACCTGTAATCATCTTTGTCTCTTGAACAATACCCTCAATACGCATATTCAAAAAGGGGTATATATTGGCAATTACAAATAAAATAAGGCATGCCAAAGAGAGCGCCAGTGTTCTATTGGCAGTATCAGCAGTTTTGTAAAACAGTTTAGCTCCGCAGCGATCACACTGGGCAATGGTTCCATTGATTAACTCTGGACGCTTGAACAGTTTCCCGCAGTCATTACAGGCAATAATCTCCGGAAAAGTTGTCAATACTTTTACTTGATGCTGTTTTGATCTTTCCATTGTAGAGTCAATTATTACTTTTTATCTGTAATGTAAAGAGACCTTTGAACAATTCTGGATCATTTTTCCATTTTCTTTTTTAACGCTTCCTGTTCATCCTGCTCAATGGATAGTGCTGCTGCACCAGCAGCCTTTTTAACAAGTTCTGGATTTTTTTTGATGTTTTCTGCTCTTGATCCTTCATTTGAATCAGGAATGTAAACAGTTACATTTTTATGTGCAAACTCAATACCCTCCTCCTTGAAAGCTTGCTGCATAAGCTGATAAATTTCCTTTCGAATGGCAAATTGATCTCCGGGCAGTGTCTTGTACTTAATACGGGCGATCATGGCAGAGTCATCCATATGTTTCACGCCCTGGGATTTTATCGGGCTTAACAGTTTGGGGGCAAGCTCTTCATTTTGCATTATCGGTTGATAAACTCTCTTTTTTACAATTTTACGAAGTTTATCGATATCTGTATCATACCGAACTCTAAACTCAAGTTTTGTAATGGTATAATCCCGGCTGAGATTAGATACAGAATTTATATTTCCAAACCCTATGGTATCAAGTTTTCCTCTGGGGTGACGGAGAACAAGAGAGCGAAGAGTTATCTTTTCAACTGTACCTTTCTGGGAACCGATGGTTATATAATCTCCTACCCTGAAGGCATCATCCATCATAAAAAACAGTCCTGCAATAATATCTTTTACAAGGGATTGAGATCCAAAACTTATGGCCAGTCCCACAACACCGGCGCCTGCAATCAGAGGTGTGATATTAATTCCCAATGATGACAGAATCACAAGGATACCCATGATTATCATACTGAAAAAAATAAATTTCTTTAAAAGCAGAAGCAGAGTTCCAATGCGTGACCCTCCGGCACCGCCTTCATCTTTCTCTTCTTCTTCAGGCATTTCCAATATTATTCTGCGCTCTATAACAGAGCTTATTATCTCCCAGATAACATAGAAAATACAGATGACTATCAAAATTTTAAACATGGCCATGGCAACTGTATAACCAAATTGTATATCAATACCCCACAACTTCAGGACAAAGGTGAAAAAAAGAATTGAAAATACAAGCTTTAAAGCAGTTTTCAACACTTTTTCCATGGTGGTTTTGTCCTTTAGATCTCCAAGAGGATTGCGGGGTAATTTCACCTTGTTATCATCCTCTTTTGATTCTTGATCCAAAGTCGGTTTTTCCGGAGGAGTCCCATATTTTTTTAGAAGATCAAAGAAAAAATTAAACAGCAGATCCAGAATCCACACAGATAAAAAGAAAACTGCCACAACAAGTAGAGAGAGAGTTCCTTTCCCGCCGGTTGATCCAAATATAACTCTGTCAACTATCCCTCCCATCCATAACATGCATACTGACAATACTGCAAAATAGCTCCAATAGGGGACAAGGCGGGACAGCAGACCACTTCCCGGGAACTGTGAACTTAAAAAAGTTGTAAATTCATCACGTTTTTGCAGAACCATAAAAACGAGCTGAATCGCTACCAGGGAGATGCCCATGGAGAAAAGTTTAAGATACAGGATTTCACTGGCACCGGAAATTCGGATTAATTCACATGTTAAAGAGAGGAAAATAATTGAACCTGCAATCAAAGCAATATAGCGGTGCAGATATTTTGCAGTTGCATTTTTCAAGGGAGGAAACCGCAATTCATCATTTTTGGGGGAGAGGATGGAACGTGATATTAAAAGGAGAATTCTATATAATACAATTCCGAGAAGAGATACAAAGAACAGGACAATACTAGCGTTGTTAACATTAAGAATTAAATAAAAAAGTGTAAGACTTGATACAATGAACACACCAATATTGATCAAATCAATTATGACTATTAAAGCAATATTTCTAATCTGCTCTGCAAGTTTTGCAGGAGCAACCCCAATGATCTGTTTGCGAAATCCTGAAACCAATCGATGGAACAGCAATTCCAGGATAAATGCCAAAAGAAAAACACCAACTAGCTTGAAAAGAGTTGGAAATAAATTTAAAAACGTGTCCCGGGATTGTCCAAGGTAACGGGCGGCAATATTATTTTCATCAATTACTGCCACACCGCCTGATTTTAGATGTGCCACTCTTTTTTTTAACTGGGAGACAAAACCCTGGGCATTGTTGATAATGCTAAGCAGTCCACCCTGGGCATCAACCTCTTTTTTTTCAAGAACGATCTCTTTTTCCATTTGATCGCCGGGGTTTGTCTTGTCAGTAACTCCTTCATGGGCAACAGCAACCTGACACAGCAAATAAAACAGCAAACACAAAATAAAAAAAACTTTTAATCCGGGAAGTTTTTTGAACATTTTTTAAGTATCCCATTAAAAAAATTATCGACTAATTTCAGCTAAGATCCAGATCCATATCAACCTGCTGTAAGGTTCTTTTCCTATTGAACAGTTACAACCACATATTGTGTACCACTGGCCTGGTAATATGTTGATCCGCACTGATGAAGAGTGACTCCATCGATAACAACAGTAGAACAGCCCCCGGGCAGAACAGCAACAAAAACAGCTGTTCGTACAATTACCCGCCGTGTTGTACGCCGAGCCACACCGGCAACACTTCTTGGTGTCAATGGCCTGCCCACTACTGCCTGGGCTTCTTTTATAATTATACTGCTGTTATATCCAAAATCTACAGCAGTACCAGCCATCAGCATGCAGCATCCAATTAAAATTGTCCGTATTACTATTTTCATCACTTGTTCTCCTCTAAAGATGTGAATTCTCCCATATCATCCACTGTGAGAGCCTCTAATTTCACTGCATTGCCAGGCGCTGTAAAAGTGAATTGGCCAGCCTTAGTCTGCAAATTGAGATTCCACTCCCGGAACCTTATTTCATATTGAGGGGCTCCTGTAATCCATTTACTGGTAATAATATACTTCATGGGCAATGGCTGATCTCCAGCTTTCACCCACAGCTGCCAGTCCACTTTTGCCTTTCTAAAAGCCAGGTGATGACACTTTACACCGTTTATATATGCAAGACCGATGTAGTTGCCTTCAATAACATTGGAAGCAAGAATAGAGTAGGTATCTGCAAATAACATATCTGCACCAGGCGCTGGTATTCCTGTATGGGACTCATAATCTCTGATGGCATCATCAATGGTCCCGGCACTTTTTACCTGGTAATAAAAATTGAGTTTCTTACCGTGAATCGTCAGAGTATTGCCGTCAAACACGAATTGAGCATCGGATATCATTCCTTTCCGAGTTATATCAAACTTATTTGGGCGCTGCACACTTACCGTTGCAGAGCTGCTGAACTGCAGTTTCTGGCCGTTATGACCAACAACCTCAAGGTCAATATCTGCGTTCATACTAAATGCCTTTGTCCCACCTAAGTAGTCTGACATCGACTTAAGAACAGTATCTGCCTTTGTATCGATACCATCTGCACTCATTGACTGACCAGCAGATAAAGTGATCATTAAAGCAACTGCCATCAATAATCTGCTCCAGCCAGATATAAAATTTAAAATTGTTTCTTTCATACAATCCTCCCTATATTTTTACCATTTCCATCATTTTTTCTATTTTGGAAACATAAATGTTAGCCCAAACTGGAGAGTCCAGTCCGATGCATTATCTGGTTTTTCCACATTATAGTACGCACCTGCTTTCATATTAACCGGCTGTTTACCGATTTTAAAAACCCTACCAATTGCACCTCCAACAGGTATAGTCCAGGTATTATCACTGTCTGCTTCCCAGTTGGCAGTTATGGTCGGAGCCATACTCAGATACCAGCCACCTGGCATGTTATAATTAATAAAATACTGAAAAGTTAAGGCATTTACATCAGCTGCATCATTATATCCATCACCAATGTTCCAGACATTGGAAACAAGTGCACCTATAACCCATTTGCCCGGCATAACAAGTACAACAGCAGAAGGACCAAGTGTCCAATGGTCTGAAGTTGCACGATCCATACCTGTGGGCATTCCAATCTGGGGCCCAATACCCCATATAACTTTCCCTGCCTCTGCCGGAGAGATAAAGCCCTGGTAGGTGATATCCCCAAGACCAAACTCTCTGCCCAATCCAGGGCCACGTGATCCCTGGGAAATAGCAGGAATGATAATCCGGTTGATCAGGTTCCAGTTTTTCGTGAGACTCATTGGAACAACAGGCTTTATATTTGTAATGACATCGGTTTCATCTTCAGGTCCGGCATTAAAATTAATATTGGTCTCAAAGGGTACGCTGATCAAAGAACTGACAGGGTTCTGGGAAGCCTTGGCTAAATCTTCCACACCCTTATCACCGGCCAAAGCAGTGTGCAGCGGCACAAATATCATGGCCAGCAGGCATACACTTAAAAACAATTTTACAACTTTTTCATTTTTCATTTTTTGTCCTTTCTGGTTGTATAAAATTTTAAAAATATCACATTTTTACATGGCTTCCAGATTCTTTACACACAGACTGCCTTGGAAAAAATCTGTTTAAAAAAACGTTTCCAAACCACCAGATTACTAATCAGGCTTAATTGGTGAAATCTT
The DNA here is from genome assembly GCA_029940235.1 of Desulfobacula sp. Lineage (GTDB taxonomy): Bacteria > Desulfobacterota > Desulfobacteria > Desulfobacterales > Desulfobacteraceae > Desulfobacula. Next base: position 13,055 of record JAOZRI010000012.1, read on the forward strand.
GGATCCCTGAAGACCCAATCCTGCCATAAGGCCTTTCTGAGCAAAGAAAAAGGCATAGATATCATGTTTTGCTGTTGTTGTTGTCAGGCTTGTGGCCATCCCCTTATCAACCACAATAAGACTTGGGCCAACTCCCACTTCCCATCCACTGCTTTGTTGCAGATAATCAAGTGCCTCATCGGTCATCAGGAACATGGCATACCCAAAAGACTGCGCCCCTGCCTGGAGACCATAGGAAGCTGCAACCGTGTTATAATATCCAGCTGTCTTACCTTTGATCAGCAATGCTCCTTCGCCATACTGCCCGCCAACCATGAGACCTGCCTTGAGAACATCAGGGAATACCAGGATAGCTTTTGCCACTTTGGCAAATTTTTTAGCCGTGGGAGAACTTGCATAGAGTTTTTCCAGACCGATCTCCACGTCCTTATCGATTTGTGCAGCTGAATCAGCCATAACAGACTGTTGAAGCAGGCATACCATAATAATTGCGTAAAAAAGATAAAGTGCTGTTTTTAAAATACGTGACTGTGTTAGTTTCATAAGCTTTTTCCTTATATTATTTAAATTTCTGTCAAATTTTTTTGGTTAATCTATTATGCATCCTTAGTGAACTTTAATAAAAGATTCATTTTTTTCATCCAGATTTTCCACTGATAGAATTGGAATGCGCTGATCATAAAGAGCTTTGAGCAATCCTGAAAGTGCAGCCTGGTCAACCAGGTATCCAACCAGATTTGTTACTTTATTGTTATCTTTAGAACAATCAGTCGACATATCCATATCTCCAATAATATCAGTCCATGCCATGTCAATTTCACCCTGCACCCTGATCCGATATGTGGCAGGTGTCTCGATTGTAAATTCTTGCTGTTTTAATCCTTGAGCCATGGGTCACCTCACTTTAAAAAGAGCCATTCTCCTATTAAGAATATATTAAAATACTATAATGCCTTGATTAAAAAAAAACCATGCCCCAAAAGGAGTAAAAAGGGAGTATAGCTGGTCAATATGCTTGCATTGTATCTTAAATCTATTTATATTTAAATTTTGTTCATCTATCAAATAGTTACTGCGGTCTGGCCCCAGTCCCCAGTTCTACAGCCAGATTTTCCACTAAAATCCGCCGCACCTCATCAATGGCCAGCGGGTTCAATTGGCTGGAATGGTCGCTTTTGACAATAAATTCCGACTCCATGCTGTCAAGGTGGGCGCTGCTGTATTCAACGACGCCATCATTGCCGAGCTTCGGGTCGCCATCAGTATCTACCGCGATGATCGAATGCCCCTGCACTCCTGGTGCCAATGGGATCTCCGCCAGGGCCTTGATCACCGGATTGTCAGGTGACATGCTGTCGGCACTGGTGAATAAGGTCTTTTTCCCTCCCATCATTTTTTTTATGTCATCGGTCATATAGACATAATACTCCATGGAATTATGGACAATAGTGGTCGGCAGTGTGACCAGCCACCGGAGCAGGTTTCGGATCCACTCTTTGCTCTGAAAGCTCCCCCGGTGCGGGGTACTGAGGAAGATGACCTTTTTTACAAAGGAGAGCGGCTTTAAGATAAGCAGACGACGTAGTCTGTCTTTGCTTTCTTCAGGCATATCAAGCGCATCAAAGTTTTTCCCAGTTAGCGCACGCACAAGGATTTCACCGGTATCAACTACAGTAAACTTGGTCAACAGGCCACCCTGGCTGTGGCCGACCACCACCATCTGCTGCAGGGCTGGATCCTTTTCCTGTGGGTCGAGGGTAGCCACCTTGTCACGTAACGCGTCCCGCAGTTTGGCGGCGGACAAGGAAACCTCCTTGTTGCTGGTGTAGACGAAATACCAGAACTGGTATTTTTCCCTGATCAGCGGATCAAAACGGAGGGTGTTGAACATCTTTACCCACCAGACTGGATTGCTGGCCGTGCCATGGACAAAAACGACCGGTATCTTTTCGGGGCGATAGGGCTCCGTCATGTAGAGGCCATCGGGAATTTTATTGGGCTCTCTGCCCAGAAAGGACATCAAACCAAAATCAAATAATTCAGAACCTTCAAGCGCGTAGGCCAGCGGAGTGGTAAGATCGCTTTCAAGCGGTATCGCAATGCCATCATTCATGTTTACGGTGCTGGTATCCAGCGTCGAGTAAAGCTCCAAGACAGCGCGGGCCTTACCGGCGCTCAGGGCTGCCACTCCACCCTGGATTCTTAGAATGGCGGTCACCGCTTCTGGCAGGCCGCCTACCTGCTTGTCGACATTTTTCCTGACAGCGATCAGCGGTAGACCGACTCCCGATGTCCGGTTGCGCACGGATACGCCGCGAACCGCATACTGGTCAGCCGGCAGGAATTTCTCGAACTCCTCCAATTTCCAGGGGAACTCAGATGTGTCAAGAGAGATGTAAATACTGCCAACCGGAAGTTTACGCTCGCCAGCTTCCAGTACCAGTCCCTCGGTATCACCGGTTGCAAAAGCTTGCCACATACCGAAATTGTAAATATCGACAGCGGTACGGGCACGGTGGTCAAATATGTTCAGGCGCTTGCTGGCGCGTTCCCTTTTAACAAAATAGGCAGAATAGAGCGCCGAAAGCAGAAAATAGTCGGGTGCCAGTTTCTGTTCTTTCTCCTGGGAACTGTCAACCAGCTGGCTGCCGTAAAGATAGGAGCCCTCAGCCAATGTGTAGAGGATATCCCCTCGATCATCATGGAGCGCCTTTGCATTAAGAACTGCAATGACTGCCGCTGGCTCCTTGTCGAATTTCTTCAACAGGTCATAGCGGTCGAGCACATACTTGGATGGATCACTGAGCACTCCTGCATTCAATGGGTTGGCATAAACATCCTGATATGATTTACGCGGGGACAGTTTATTGACCCCGACCGGAGTGGCACAGCCGGAAAGAACGACCAGCCAAACCAGCAGCACGGCACTTGCACTAAAATGGGTAATTCGTGACATCATTACTTCATCTCCTTTCCCGGAAGTCCCACACGAATCAACTGTGAGAATGCCAAATCCTTATCTGCAGCCTGAGCCTTCGGGTTGATGTAACTCCGCTTTTTCAGTTCTGCAAAGGGTAAGTATGTATCAATTGTTTTCCTCTCATAAAGCATCTCGTCGATATAGCCGTTGACTATCAATCGCCAGTCAAGTCTGGCATTAGGGTTATAAGGAATGGTATGCTGACGGATACTAGTGGTGCAGTTATCGGTCAGGGCATTGTACCATTGGGGCTGATCTTTGAGCCGGTTGACTTCCTTAAGGTAGCTGAGAAACACCTTGCGGGCAACCTTAGGACTGGCATCCAGCCGGTAGAGATAGACGTCCTCTCCCTTGCTCTTCTCACGGTAGTTTGTTCGCAGGCGGACCAGATCACGTTCGTCAGCCACAACATAGATGATCTCGTACTGGCGAAAGAACCCTTTGATGGTGGAATAATCCTCCCCCTTTTCCTTGCGGGTCTCAATGGAAAAACAGAGGATTCCTTGTCCCTCAAAGTCAAAACTCATCATGGTATGGGCTATTTTCGGCGATCCCCAATAGACCAGAAAGAAGTCGACACCCTTCAATTTAGACAAATCAAATGTTTTGTCGTAGTGATGGACGGTAAAGTCGGTCTCAGTCCGGTAATCGCAATTGCGGATATTGTGGACCGTGACCTTTTCTCCTGCAATGTCTGCCCAGGAAAGAGTCGCCAGATCGGCTTGCCAGTCCCGGTTATTGCTCGGAGGCATGAGCAACCACCAGATGAGCACCAATGCAAAAGCTGCCAAAAAACCCAGTCGTGTACACCTGGCGCTGTATTTGCCAACAATAACCAACAGGCTGCCAACTGCAAAAAAGCCGGCAACCCATGGCCTTATAAGAACAGGCAGGTTGGAATAGAAAATGGCAACCGTAGCCCATCCCGCCATCGCCAGCAGGCAAAATCGAATAAAAGCTTTTCCCAAACCATTAACCAAATGTTTAATAACCTTTTTTCCATTATTCATCTCTAATACAATTTACATGAAATACAGACATAATTGATTCAGTAAAATGGCAGTAGTTGTTTTAAATAAAAAGTAAAAATCCTGCCCCTTGGGGTAGGATTTTTACACAATACATTATTGAAATTAATAACAATATCCTCAATTTAAATTTTGCGCTATATTTTTATATGATCTATATAAATATAGCGCAAGAAACTTATTTCACCAACTCAGCATCACCCAGTATCCATTCTCTATCAAACCACGGCTCTAGTGGACCGTATAATCTAAACAACATATTCCATCCTCTGCCGGGAATAGTTTGAATCCAGTTATTTTCTTGGCCTTTTGGTGCTACAGGTCCAAAATAAACATCAACAGAGCCATCGCTGTTTACAATTAAACCTTCTTTATTCATATCCACACCAGGAAATCTTTGGTCGGTTTGTAACATGGCACGTGTTTGATTATCATATATAGTAAACGACCAAAAATCCTTAATTGGAACATTTGGAGGAACATTTACTTTATAAGTTTTAGAGCCATCAAAAACATTTCCGTCTTTATCTAAATAAGCAGCGGCATATTGAGAACCTGCACCAATAAATTTCTTAGCCATCGCCGGTGTAATACCTGTTGCAAAAAAATGGAATGCTGCACGCGCATCTAATAAGTGTGCCCCATCTACCAAAAATTCATGGTTACCACCTACAAAAGGAACGGTCCATACAATGCTTTTCCCTGGATAGATGTAGAATCCTTCGTCTCTTGGTCTCGCCATTATTGCACGGACTGTAACTGACCCTACTTCTGCCGCATCGGCTAATATTTTTTTCATTCTATCATCGGGGTTAAACTCTTTTCCTTTCACCATTCCAATAGCGGCAAAAGTTCCTAATATTTCAGGGTTTTGACCGTTAGATGGTTCAGATTGAACGACCTCATTGATCTCGTCAAATATTGATACATCCATACTATGGATGGTGCTGTGGAATTTGCCTGATACATTTACAAAGTTCAAAGCGGGTATATTATCTTTCTGAGAAAGAGGATATGCTTTAAAAACTTTCTTTGTCATATCAACTGCTGGTTTAGGGCTGCCATCTTTTTGGAATCCTCTCCAAATGACCCAGTTACCATAAGTAGCTGTGTGTTTAACTATATATCCACTTGGAATTTTACCTTTATAACCAGGAGGAACAATCAAGAATTTGCCTCCTTTATTTTTATCTTCTCCTAATCTTCCAAAATCAGCAACATACTTGAACCAATGGTCATCAATAAGACCCAAAACGTCTGGGGGTGTTTCCAAAACATAAGGTTCATCATCTAATTGCAACCACATGGCCATATATATATTTGTAGTATTTGGCGTTAACCAAAGTGCTTTTGAATCCATCAATTCTTCAAATAAAAGAACCGTTTTATTTGCAGGGCCAAATGCTTCAAAAGCTTTACGCATCGCATCCATAGAGGCAACTTGAATTCCGCTTAAAAAAGCCTGCACACCACGCATATAATCTAAATTGTCATAGATTAATTCTGTGGT
>JAOZRI010000180.1 GCA_029940235.1 Desulfobacula sp.
ATTGATGCTGCTTTCTATACTGTTGGACACCCTTCAGGATACTATAAGGAAGCCACTTCAGGCACCCGTAAAATAAAATTTGTCCCCATTCAAAATATTGATAGTCTTCTGGCAAAATATCCCTATTATGCAAAATCTGCAACATTGATGAAGAATTATCCAGGTGCTGTAAATAAAGAAGAATCTGTTCCGACATTTGGTGTGAAAGCAACATTTGTTACATCTGCAAAAGTATCTGATGATGTTGTTTATGCAATTACAAAAGAAGTCTTTGAAAATTTTGAAGCTTTTGCAAAATTGCATCCTGCCTATGCTGGTCTCACAAAAGAGGCAATGTTGACTGGTATGTCAGCTCCAATTCATCCAGGCGCAATGAAATATTACAAAGAAGCAGGCCTGAAATAGTTGGTGTTTGAACGAAAATTCACCCATCTGCTTCGTTGTATCAAAATTTTGCAATTCTCATGTATTACAGTACACTCCGGTTGCAAAATTCCTTGCGCCTAACATATGGGCAACTTTGTGAGCATACGCTCCTCAAAGAGCCATCCAACACGGGTGTTCGATAGTAATTAACAAGTTATTAATAAACTGGCAGTGGAAAAGAGATATCTTTTCCACTGCTGCTCTTAACCGTAGGTGAAAATTATGAGTGATTCTCAAATTCAGGAAATTGACGAAGGTGTTGAACTTGCCCGAAAAATGGCAGAGGAAGAAGAGGGCATAGGAAGAAAACCTCTCGGGCTTTCCAAATGGGTGATTCCAACCATTGCAGTAACATGGAGTTTGTTTCAGCTTTCAATTGCAAGCTGGCTTATACTTGACTCTACCTATATTCGGGCAATCCATCTTGGATTTGCATTATTAATAGTTTATTTAAACTATCCCTTCTTTAAGAAACCCAAATTCGGGTTAAAATTTTTATCTGCTACGAACAGGATTCCTGTTTTTGATTATGCTGTTGCAATTATTGCAGCTCTTTGTGCTCTTTATCTTGTGCTAGATTATATGGGAATAAGCACGAGATATGGTGCGCCGATTCAAAGGGATATTGTCGTTGGCGTCATGTTGACAATACTGCTTCTTGAGGCAGCAAGAAGAGTTATAGGGCCCGCACTTCCTGTTATTGCTATCTGTTTTTGCGCCTATGCTTTTCTCGGACCTCATATGCCGGATCTTATTGCATTTAAGGGTGTTTCATTAAATCGTTTTGTTGGGCAGATGACCATGTCAACTGAAGGTATATATGGAATCCCCCTTGATGTTTCAGCAACCATTGTTTTTTTGTTTGTCCTTTTTGGTGCAATGCTGGACAGAGCAGGGGCAGGGCATTATTTTATTCAGCTTGCCTTAAGTCTGCTTGGCGGTTTTAAGGGTGGACCTGCAAAAGCAGCCATTCTTGGAAGCGGTCTTACCGGAATGGTATCAGGGTCCAGTATTGCAAATATTGTGACAACCGGCACATTTACCATACCCATGATGAAAAAGGTTGGATATCCGGCTACCAAGGCTGCTGCAGTTGAGGTTGCTGCAAGTACGGATGGACAGCTTGCACCTCCTATCATGGGAGCTGCTGCATTTATTATAGCAGAATATGTTAATGTTCCTTATGTAGAAGTTATAAAAGCAGCTGCAATTCCAGCTTTTGCTTCCTATGCAGCACTTTTTTATATCACCCATATTGAAGCATCAAAACTTGGTTTAAGAGGTCTTGCCAAAAGTGAACTGCCTCTGTTCTTTAAAACTTTCTTTGGCGGACTTCACTTTATGATTCCAATACTTTTATTGTTATATGAACTGGTTATTGTCAGGCATTCTCCTGAACTTGCTGCATTTCATGCCATATGGCTTATGGGGATTGTTATGCTTTTTCAGGAACCAATCAAGGCATATTTTGCAAAACAGCCCATAGGTCCAGCAATAAAAAAAGCAATTATAGATATTTTTGGTGCTCTTGCCTCGGGCGCTCGTAATATGGTTTCAGTTGCACTTGCAACAGCAGCTGCAGGAATCATTGTCGGTGTTGTCGCGCTGGGTCTTGGAGGGCTAATCACGGAAATTATTGATGTGATTTCCGGGGGTAATATATACCTTATGCTTGTTATTACAGCAATAGCAAGTTTAGTTATCGGTATGGGACTTCCCACAACTGCAACTTATATCGTCATGGCATCATTGACTGCCCCTGCCATTGTATCCATTGCCGGAGCCCAGGAGTGGTTTGTACCATTAATGTCAGCCCATCTGTTCTGTTTTTATTTTGGAATTCTTGCAGATGATACGCCTCCTGTCGGGCTTGCAGCCTATGCTGCTGCTGCCATTGCAAAATCGCCGCCCATTGCAACAGGGCTCCAAGGATTTATGTATGACATTAGAACGGCAATTCTGCCTTTCATGTTCATATTTAACTCTGATCTGATCCTGCATAATATTACATCCTGGCCCCAGGGAATATTGATTTTTGTAATGGCATGTATTGGTAATTTTGCCTTTGCGTCGGCAACCCAGGGCTGGTTTGTTGCAAAAGTTAAAATTTGGGAAATTCCTCTGTTTTTAAGTATAACCGTATGTGCCATGAGACCTGATGCAGTTGCATCCCTTGTTGGTCTGCCACATGATCAGCGCTATTATATTTATCCTGTTGCTTTGATTATTTTTGGTATTCTCTATTTAATGCAAAAGCCAAGAATACCTGAACAGGGAATTGCTAAAACTGCCAAAGAGGCTTTTGGCAAAGGTTAATAAAAGAGAAAAGGAAATAAAAAGTGGATAATATTAAAAAAATTCTAGTTCCCCTTGAATTTACAGAATATTCACAAGGTGTTTTTAATTGTGCTGTGCAAATGGCTGTGAATAATGAAGCCACCATAATTGTTCTAAGTGTAATTAATTCAAGGGATATTGAGTCTGTGGAAACCATTGTTTCCATGGGTTATGATGTTGATGCAGAACACTATGTTGAAGAGATACGCAAAGATAGAAAGCAACAACTCAACAACATGGCAGATGAATCCAAAATTGACAAGGATAAGGTTAAGATTCTGTTTAAAATAGGAAAACCTGTTGATGAAATTTTAAAGGCAATTGACAATGAGTCTCCTGATCTTGTTGTGATGGGCACCAAGGGACGTTCCAATTTGAAAAACGGCGTTATGGGTTCTGTTGCTGGAAAAGTTTTTAAGAGATCTCCTGTAAACATTTTATCCCATAGAGGCAAAAGTGTTAAACAAAGTTTATCAAAAAGACTTTATTCTTAAATTTTAAAAGATAGTTTACAGAGAACCGATTTTTAATGATTGTATTAAAAATCGGTTCTCTGTTTTAAAAGAGGTGTAATGAAAAAACAATTTAAAGTTTCCTGTCCAATGGATTGTACTGATCTTTGCTTGTTTATTGTTACTGTGGAAAACAATTTGATTATTAAGTTGGAAGGAGATCCTGACCATCCAGTTACAAAGGGATTTGTCTGCAAAAAAGGAAGAACTCTTGTTCAACGTCTTTATAGTCCAGAAAGAATAAAACATCCTCTCATAAAAAAAGGCAATGATTTTATAAAAGTTTCCTATGATGAAGTGTTTGATATTATTGTCCAAAATTTGACTTCCATTAAAAAAGAGTATGGTACAAAAGCAATTTTAAATTATACATGTGATGGATATGGCGGAATAAAGAACAAAATTCAAAATATATTTTTTAACTGTTTTGGTGGTGTGACACAACCTGTGGGCAGTCTCTGCTGGGGAGCTGGAATTGCAGCCCAGAAATATGATTTTGGTAGCCCAAAGGGACATTTTCCAGATGATGTATTAAATGCTGAAGTTATTTTGGTCTGGGGAAGAAATCCAAAATATACCAGTATTCATTTATTTACTCTGCTTAAACAGGCTCAAAAAAATGGCAGTAAGGTTATCGTTATAGACCCTGTAAAAACAGCGACAGCAAAAAGTTTTGATGAATATATCAGGATAAAGCCATCAACTGATGCAGCCCTGGCCCTTGCCATGGCAAACATAATTATTGAAAATAATCTCCATAATAAACAATTTATCAAAAATCATGTTAAAGGATTTCAAAGATTTAAAGAATATGCATCTTGTTTTACCCTTGCAAAAACTGAAGAGATTACAGGTATTGATGCCAGTATTATTAAAATCATGGCATTGCAATATGCAAAATCAAAAACAGCATCCATTTATATCGGGTTTGGAATGCAGCGTTATCATAATGGAGGGAATACAATAAGATGCATAGATGCCCTTGGAGCAATTACAGGTAAAATAGGAAAAAAAGGCTGCGGGGTAAATTATGCTGCAAAATCCATCAGCCCATATCTTAATGAACTGGACAAAAAAAGTGAGGAACATATAGTTAACAGGCGGACTTTTACCGTGGGAGACTTGGGAAAATTTCTTGAAACAGTTAAGAATCCTCCTGTTAAAGCCATTTTCGTTGCATATGGAAATCCTTTGACCCAGAGTCCTGACTTAAAGCAGACAGTGGATAATTTTTCAAAAATAAAATTTAAGGTGGTATTTGATCATTTTATGACAGATACAGCAAAACAGGCTGATATTGTAATCCCGGCAGCCTTTGTATTTGAGCAGGAGGATGTGTTCGCAACCTCCATGTATTCTCCTGTGTTAAACTATTCTCAAAAGGCTATTGATCCACCAGAATCTATCATGCCAGAATTTGAGTTTTATCTGAAACTTGCAGAAAAACTTGGAATCAAAAATTTTGGGTTTAAAAATTCAAAGGAATATCTTGAAAAAAGTGTGCAGTCTTTATTGAATAAGCTTGGTAAAAAACCTGCTATTTTGGTTGATCATCTTTCTAAAGAGTATTTGAGAATTAAACAGAATGATATTCCCTGGAAAGATAAAATATTTGATACTCCCTCTGGCAGGATTGAACTTTACAGCGACAAAGCATTACAGAACGGGCTGTCTGCTCTTCCATGCTATGTTGAACCATCTAAGGCAGATGAAAAATTTCCTTTGAGACTTTTAACCTGCCACACAATTGATTCCATGCATTCCCAGGGGTTTGTTTTTAAAAATGACAAACCCATGGTCTATCTGAATCAGAAAACAGCAGAAAAATTTAATCTTCACAATAAGGATCTGGTGTATGTCAGAGGAATTAAATCCAAAATAGAGGCAAATTTATGCATCGATGAAGCTATCTGCAACAACACCGCTTTTATTTACCAGGGTTTCTGGCATAAAA
>JAOZRI010000181.1 GCA_029940235.1 Desulfobacula sp.
CCCAGCAGTTATGAGCAGCAGTTTGATTTTCCTTTGAAATCCTGGAAATAAACTCCTTGGCGTCTTTGATAGATTGCACATACACCATGGTACATATAAAAACAGATTTCTTAATTTTTATATCTGTTCTACGCTGGTGTTTGATTGAATAGAAATATTTTTTTGCCATCACACATGAATATCAGTGAATAAAAAAGCACCAGAATAGAGTCACAGATTTAAACTGGTGCTTTTAAAAGATTTAAAATAAATTATGCTCTTGTTCTTTTTACCTGAAGAATAGGTGTGTTAAACACCAGAGCGGAAACATCATCGTCCCTTTTAACTTTTAATTCAAGGGAGTGCTTATCAATTTCAAAATAGTTTGAAATCACTGCCACAATATCTTTTTGAAGATCAGTTAAAGTTGTATCATTTACCTCAAGTTTGTCATATATTAAAGAAAATTGCAGTCTTTTTTTTGCAGTATCTTTACTGGCTTTCTGTTTGGTGAATCTTTTTAATAACCTGCTTAACATTTAATGCTCCTTATTTTTTCAGCCCGAAAGTTCTGCCAATTTTACCCCATAAACTGGTTTTCAGCTCTGGAGCCTGTATTGGTAAGTCTGCTTCACCATTAAGTCTTCTGGCAATACGCTTAAATGCCTGGCCTGCCTTTGATTCATTTTGTAATACAAGAGGAGTACCTGTGTTAGACGAGATTAATACCTGTTCATCCATGGGCACAAGACCTGCAAGGTCAATGGAGAGAACCTCAAGGACATCTTCATGGCTTAACATTTCACCTCTCTCCACACGGGCGGGTTCAATCCTGTTAACAAGCAGTTTTGGATTTAAAGATTTTGAATATAAAATACCAATGACTCTGTCTGCATCCCTTACAGCAGATACATCAGGAGTGCATACAACTATTGCTTCATCTGCTCCGACAATTGAATTTTCAAAGCCTTTTTCAATTCCAGCCGGTGAATCCATTATAATATAGTCAAACTCTTTTTTTAACTGCTCTGCCACCCGTTCAACGCCTGCAGTTGTTAAAACATCTTTATTGTCGCTTTGTGATGCCGGAATCAAGAAAAGGTTTTTTATTCTTCTGTCTCTTATGGCAGCCTGGCTGATTTTACATTTTCCATGGACAACATCCACAATATTAAACACTATCCTGTTTTCAAGGCCCATTACAACATCAAGGTTTCTCAATCCAATGTCCATATCAACTATGGCAACTCTTTTGCCTTCAAGCGCAAGGGCAGCACCAATGGAAGAGGTGGCTGTTGTTTTACCAACACCGCCTTTCCCAGAAGTTATTACAATTACTTTACCTTCCAATTTACACCTCTATTAATAATTATTGTTTATATTGTTTCCGGCCATGGCATTTTTCGAAAAGGATTTGTCTTCATATAATCTTTTACCATTATTCCATCATCTTCAATACATGCATATTCAGGTTTTGCAATGAAATCTTCGTCCATACCGGCTGCAGCAATTGCTCCAATCTGGACATGGGTGGGTTTAAACTCAAGGGCAAAAATTATGGCGGTATTATTGCCAGGGCATCCGGCATGAACTTTACCTGCAAGCTTGCCAAGCACAATAATATCTCCGCTTGCAATTATTTCAGCTCCGGGGTTTACATCCCCTGTAATCACAATATGTCTTTTTGACTCAATTTTCTGGCCCGATCTTACTCTTCCCCTTAGCATTAATACATCACTTTTATGATGATTCCATCCCTTTGAAAGGTCTCTCTGGCGGATTCTTTGTGTGGGGATTGATCTTTTTTCAGGAGGAGTTGTTACTTTTGTAACTTTAAATGTGTTTTTTAAATGTGATGTTATATTTTTTATTAAATCACCATGGCCTTTGGCAGCACCTACATCAATAACCACGCTTGAGTTCATGACAAGAGGTTTTAAATTTTTAAACAGATTATTAATTTCTGATTTTATTGTCTCTTCAGAGCAGGAGGGGTCAAGTGTGATCCAGAAACCATCACCAACCCCTTTTAATTTTACTGGTACAGAGCTATCAAAGTTAATCATTTTATAATTATGTGCAAAAGCTGCAACAACCTGTCAAATTTATAATTCCAATACTTCTCTTAATTTATGGGAAAAATCAATGACACTATATGGTTTGAGAATATATCCCTTGCAGCCATTTTTAAGCATTTCCTGGGCTTTTTCATCAATGGAGTATCCTGTTGACAGCAGCACTTTAATATCAGGATCAATTTTTTTTAGTTCTACAAAGGTCTCAAGTCCATTCATTTCCGGCATTATCATGTCAAGGATTACAAGATTAATTGTATCTTTTTGATCCTGATATATTTTTAAGGCTTCTTTGCCTGAATCCACTGTTATTACATTATATCCAAGTGTTTTGCATATCTCTTTTCCAACTGTGAGAATTCTCTGTTCATCATCAACAAGCAGTACTGATTCATTACCAAGAATCAGTTTTGCTTGTTGAGTTGATAGATTCATGTTATCTGGTTTTTCTTTTAAAGGTAAAATAATAGAAAAAGAAGATCCATTATCAGGAGAACTCCACACATCAATTACACCGCTGTGGTTTTGAACAATTTCCCTGGCAAAAGTCAGTCCGAGGCCTTTTTTTTCAGGATGAGCCATGTGATTTGCAGAATAAAAGGGAGTAAAAATACTTTTCAATACATCATTGTCCATTCCAATGCCAGTATCAGCTATGGTGATTTTTACAAAAAAACCAGTGTCGATACCATAGGATTCAGCAGTTCCATTTAAAATAGCTGCAGATTCTGTTAGAATGGAAAGTTTTCCTTTGTCTGGCATGGCCTGTAGGGCATTATTTATAATTACTGTCAAAACCTGGTTGATTTTATCAGAATCCGCTTCAATGATTAAAGGGCTTGAATTAAGCTCCACATCAAGCACAATATTTTTTTCTTTAAGGTTAAGGTTTTCCACGGCTTTTCTAACAAGACGATTAACATCAATTGAACTTGTATAATACTCATCAACTTTTGCAAATCCAAGTAGTTGGTGGGCAATATCAGAGCCGTGGTCAATACAATGGATAATTTCCGTTATATGCCTGTATAATGGATCAGAGGGTTTTACACTGTTAAGCATTAAAGAAGCCCTTCCTTTGATGGCAGACAAAAGATTATTAAAATCATGGGCTATCCCGCCCGCAAGTGCTTGTACTGCGTCGGGAGTCTCATTTTTTAAGTGTATATGTTCCATTTTATAACCCTATGCAAAAAGCATAAATATTTAATAATTCTTCGAGCAAATCTTGATATTGAATCCTATCTTGCATGGTTATGAAAAGCAATAAATAATTTAAATTTATTTGTAATTTTATATAAATATCCTGGCTTTTTTATTGCTCTAAAGTTTTAATGCTGATACAAAAGCCTGAAGCGGAGGAAATTTATGTCTATAGCAAAACTTGTCAGTCGAGAATTTAAGATAGAGAATACATGTGTTAAAGTTGGCAACGTCGTATTCGGAGATGGGAACTTCCCTGTAATTGCAGGCCCCTGTGCTGTTGAAAGTGAAAAACAGGTGCTATCCATTGCACACTCTGTTAAAAATGCCGGTGCACAGGTGTTTCGCAGTGGAGCCTTTAAGCCAAGGACATCTCCATACTCTTTTCAGGGCCTTGGAAAACAGGGCCTTAAACTACTGGCAAAAGTCAAACAGGAGACTGGTCTTCCCATTGCAACCGAAGCCATGGATGTTGAAAATTTTGACCTTGTTGAAGAGTATGCTGATCTTGTTCAGATAGGAACCAGAAACATGCAGAATTTTTCTCTGTTAAGAAGAGCAGGAAAATCAAAAAGAGCTGTACTTTTAAAAAGAGGAATGTCAGCTACACTTCAAGAATGGCTTATGGCTGCTGAATATATTATGCAGGAGGGTAATGAAAATATTATTCTTTGCGAGCGAGGCATAAGAACTTTTGTAAGGCACAGTAGAAATACATTGGATCTCTCTGTAATATCTGTTGTGAAAAAACAGAGCCATCTTCCTGTTATTGTTGATCCCAGTCATGCTGCCGGAGTCAGGGATCAGGTTGTGCCTCTTGCCTGTGCAGCAACAGCTGTAAATGCTGATGGTTTAATGATAGAAGTCCATAATAATCCAGAGCAAGCCCTTAGTGACGGCTTGCAGTCTTTGTACCCTGAACAGTTTGCAGCTCTTATGGGCAAAATTAATTCAATTCATGCCGTAATCCAGGAAGATTGATGGCAACAAGCTGATGGCAAGCTTAAAATGATAAAAACTTTTCATATTCAAGGCCAGACCGGGCTCTCTTCCATCCATGTGGGAGAAAAACTTAAAAATCTGGAACAATATCTGCCTTTAACCAGGGTTATAATTATTACAGATGACAATATAAAAAAATATTATCAAGATGATTTTCCAGATGTACCCGTCATAACCATTGGAACCGGTGAAAAAATTAAAACCCTTGCAACCATTGAAACTATTTTAAAAGAACTTATCCACTATTCCTGTGACCGCTCAAGTTTTATTGTGGGAATCGGTGGCGGTATTGTGTGTGATATTGCAGGATTTGCAGCTTCTATCTTTTTAAGGGGTATTAACTTTGGTTTTATATCCACCTCTCTTTTATCCCAGGTTGATGCCAGCGTTGGCGGGAAAAATGGAGTCAACTTAGATTCCTATAAAAATATGGTTGGGGTTTTTAATCAGCCTGAATTTGTAATTTGTGATATTGACCTTCTAAAAACTCTACCCCAGACTCAAATTTCAAACGGCCTTGCCGAGATTGTAAAGCATGCACTTATTTTTGATAAAGAGTTATTCGATTTTATTGAACAAAATAGAGCAAAAGCTCTTAACCTTGATTATGATACAATTTTTAAGCTTGTTGCAGATTCGGTAAAGATCAAGTCTAACATAGTACAATTTGATGAAAAAGAGTCAGGAGAGAGAAAAAAGCTCAATTTTGGCCACACCATAGGCCATGCCATTGAGAAAATTGACCAGACTTCCCATGGAAGTGCTGTTTCCATGGGTATGGTTGCAGCTGCAAAGTTTTCACAACAAAGAGGTCTGATAACCAGCAGTGATGTTTTGCGTATCACAGGTCTTTTAAAGAATTTAAATCTTCCAACAAATCTTGAATATAATGTTGATGATATTATCAATGCAGCTGCAAAAGATAAAAAAAAGCAGGGCAGCAACCTTTTTTAT
>JAOZRI010000580.1 GCA_029940235.1 Desulfobacula sp.
GTCCTGATTTACCTGTTCTTATTTTGACAATGCACGATGAAGAACAATATCTCGTTAGGGCAGTTGAAGCAGGTGCCATGGGTTATGTTACTAAACAGTCAGCTCCTGAACAACTTGTAGATGCCATAAAAAAAATTCATTCCGGAAGCAGATACCTTACAGAAAAGGCGAGCGAAGCACTGGCCTTAAGAGTAATAAGAGGAAGTAATTCTAAAACACCCATAGAGTCTTTATCCATGAGAGAGCTTCAAGTATTGCGGTTGTTAGCAATTGGACATACAAATCATGAGATTGCTGAAACCTACAATATTGGTATCAAAACAGTTGACACATACCGATTCAGGATCTTAAAAAAACTGAATTTGCGAAATAATGCTGAGATGTCGCGTTTTGCAATACAGAACAAACTTATTGAAGTATAAAATAAAGTGAAAAAAAATTGTAAGAAATTTACTTACAAGAAAATCAGAAATTTACTAATTGACGTTTAGAGCTCTTATAGTTTATTGTTTTTATTGATTTATAAGCTACATCAAGTTAACTAACAAAAACAGGAGAATTTTATGTGCTATTTTTTCTTGGTAATGTTATAAATGTATTTTCCAGAAACAATATTTTAATTGAATTGTTTATCGAGTGGAAAATATCAATTTTTTAACTATAATTAAAGTGGAGGGTCAGATTCAGATGAAAAAATCAAGAATTCTAATCAGTTTATTTGTAGCAGTTGGTCTAATTTTCAGTTTTGGGATATCACAATCTTTTGCAGGTGATACAATAAAAGTTGGAATTGTTTTACCCTTGACCGGAAAGTATGCAAAATTTGGCGAGATTGAGAATAAATCGTTTCTCATGGCGCTTGAAGAGATCAATGCAGGCGGCGGCGTAAACGGGAAAAAAATTGAACTGATCATAGAAGACACCACAGGAAAACCTGATGTGGGAAGATCTGCCGTTGAGAAACTGATTACCCAGGACAAGGTTGTGATGCTTGGCGGTGGATATTCAAGTTCAGTAACATGGGGAACTATTGCTGTTGCCCAGCAGAACAAGGTTCCTTTTCTTGTAAATACAGGTTCTGCAGATAAAATCACCGAACAGGGGTGGGAATATATATTCAGGCTAAACCCTCCTGTCAGTGAATATCCAGGAGGCTTTGCATCATTTTTAAAGGCAAAGGCAACAGATGTTAAAACCGTTGCAATTTTACATGAAAATTCTCTTTTTGGTCAGTCAGGCTCCAAAAAATTTGTCAAACAGTGTGAAGCACTTGGACTTAAAGTTGTAATGAAAGAGGGCTATGAAGCAGGCGCCATTGATTTTAAACCTCTGCTTATGCAGGTGAAAGCCAAAAAAGTAGACCTTGTTTACATGATTTCTTATATTATGGATGCGTCTCTTCTCATGCGTCAATCCAAACAGCTTAACCTGAACCCTAAACTGTTTGTTG
>JAOZRI010000182.1 GCA_029940235.1 Desulfobacula sp.
AATTTATTGTTTATGAAATGATGGCTCTTGGCTATTCTGATTTCCAGCCCCCACCAAAAAAAATGAGGCCCCTTTCAGAAGTGATTCATTTTGACAAGTATTGCAAAAAAGATTTCAGGACAGCAGAAGAGCTTAAGCAATATTTTGGCAAAAAATAATTTCAGCATGTCCAAACCCTTTTGCTTGGGTATTTTATACTCGATAAAGCTCTTAAGCTGGCTATAAAATACCCAGATCATATTGAATCAAAGCAAGATCACAAATCAATAAAAAATTAAACTTGCTGATTAAGACAGTCTATTCATAGGGTTATGAAAATAATTTTCGTTTTGGCACAACGATTGCATTTTTCTGGTACTAATCACAAAAGAGAGGGAAAATGAGAAACAAATTCAACGTTTTAGCAGGGCTGATACTTATTGCTGTAATTCTGGCAAGCCCTGCCATGTCGTCTGCCAGTGAAGTGCTCTCGCTTGACCGGGCAGTGGCAATTGCATTGAAAAAAAACCCATCCCTCTCTGCATCACGCAGCGAGGTGGATGCTGCCCGTGCCAGGATTACCCAGGCTGCTTCATCCTACTTGCCCCAGATAAATGCAACAGGAGAATATAACCATACCTGGAGTGACATGGATAGTACTGCTAAAGATACAAAAAATGATTACAATAATTACAGTGCAAATCTATCTGTCACTCAACTTATTTATGACTTTGGCAGGACATCTGCGCAAATTGGAAAAAGCCGTCATGCCTTTGACTCCAGCCGGAATAATTTTGAAACCCGGAGAATGGACATTATAAAAAATGTTAAAGACGCCTATTTTGAAGCTCTTAAAAAACAGTCACTGCTGGATGTCAGTAATGAATCATTGCAGCTTAGAAAACGGCATCTTGAGCAGGCTGTTGCATTTTACAAGGAAGGTATGCGTCCCAGGATCGACACAACCCGCAGTAAAGTCGAAGTCTCCCAGGCTGAACTTAAGCTGGTTACTGCCAGGTATGATTTACAAAAAGCAATGATTGCTTTGGAAAGACTATTAGGCGGACCACCGGTTTCAGGTGAGTATTCTCTGATGAATGAGGATCAACTGCAAAAACCACCTGCCGGTCTTCCACCTCTGATAGAATTGGCGCTTGAGAAAAGATCAGAAATATCCAGCCTTGAATTCCAGATCAAAGCTTCTGAAACTGCGATGCTGTCAATTAGACGCAGTTCCTTGCCAAGCCTCAATGCCAAAGCTTCTTACCAGTCTCTGGGAAATGAATTTCCATTAAATGACAACTGGAATGCCGGTGTGGTTTTAAAGTGGGAACTTTTTACCGGATTCAGGCAATCAGGCCAGATATATGAATATATGGCTGAAACAAAACGGTTGAAAGCCCTTTTAGATTTTCTCAAACTGGCAGTGACCGAGGAAGTTACCCAGACCTTTCTTGGAGTCCATGAAACTTTGGAAGCCATCAACGTTGCAAAAACAGCGCTTGAACATGCCAGAGACAATCTTGCCCTGGCACGCGGCCGTTATCAGAACGGTGTGAGTGATGCTGTTGAATTCAGCGATGCACAGATCTTATATACTGAATCAAAGTCTGCCCTTGTTCAGGCAGTTTATAATCATAAAAAAGCCTGGGCAGGCCTGGAGTATGCTGTTGGGGAGAAACTGGACAATATTTGAGCACAGCTTGAGAAAAAAAACTTCAATTTAAGGAACTAAGGTAAGATGAAAAAATTTATTTTTATTTTTGTAGTGGTAGTAGCTGTGACGGCAATCGGTTATTGGGAAAAAGATCGATTATTCAAAACTAAAACAGTTGAGACCCAATACCATCTTGCCAAAGTGGAAAAAAGAAATATGGTCAACAGCGTTTCCTGCTCAGGAGAATTAAGTGCAGTCGTTACCGTAGAGGTGGGTTCTGAAATATCAGGGCTGATAATGGAACTTTTAGTGGATTACAATACAGAGGTGAAACAAGGAGATATTATTGCCCGTCTGGACCCGAAAAGTTACCAGGCCATGGTTCGACAAGCAGAGGCGGAGCTTGCCTTGTACAAAGCAAAACTGCTTACCCAAAAAGCCACTGTGGTGCGCTGCCAGGCTGATTTACAAAATACACAGGCCATGTTAACAGCATCCCGGGCCCAGACAAAAAAAGCCAGGGCAACGTTTGACAATGCCAAGCGCAACTTTGAACGTAAACAGGCCCTTATCAGGCAGGAGTTTATCTCCAGAAATGAATTTGATGTTGCCAAAACTGCTTTTGCCGAGGCCACAGCCCAGTTGGAACAATCTCAAGCCCAGGAAAATGCAGCTATCAGCAAGGTCGCATCAGGCAACGCCGCCCTTGTCATGGCCAATGCCCAAATCAAGGAGGCCAAAGCTCAAATTCAATTAAAAGCAGCAGCGCTGGACAAAAGGCGGATTGATTTGGATAACACCATTATTCGTTCACCGGTTACCGGTGTTGTTATTGATCGCAGAGTGGATGCAGGACAAACTGTTGCTGCCAGCCTGCAGGCACCAACTCTGTTTACCATTGCCAGGGATCTTACCAAAATGCAGGTATCTGCCTCCGTGGACGAGGCAGATATCGGACATATCCAAAAGGGTCAGTCAGCCAATTTCACCGTGGACGCTTTTGGCAGCCGTAAATTTACAGGTCGGGTAACACAAATCCGAAAAGCAGGCAAGACTATCCAGAACGTTGTTACCTATGCTGTGATCATTTCGGCTGACAATCCAGATTTGAGTCTGATGCCCGGCATGACAGCAGACGTTGAAATTGAGATATTAAAAAAGCTGCAAGTACTGGTCATTGCCAATGCTGCGCTGCGATTCACCCCACCTGATGCCAGGCAAAATAGTTCTGTCAACGACCAGGCACAGATTGATTCAGGTGCTCAATCCGGCAGAGGAGGACGTCGCAATCCTGAAGAGAGGATTAAAGAATTAACCCAGGTATTGAACCTGAATCAGGATCAACAGGAAAAGTTGCAAGAAATGTTTCAAAAAATTGGTAAAAAAATGAGAGCTGCACGCCAGGCAGATGATTTTAATCCGGCGCGTATGGGTACACTACGGGATAAAGCGCGCAAAGAGACCCATATTGCAATTATAAGAATTCTATCTCCTGAACAAAGGTTGCGTTACGAACAAATGGCCAGTGGTAGACAAAAAAACAAAGTCCAGAAAGGTATAATCTGGTATCTAAACAAAACAGGTACACCAGAACGAATGCAGGTTGTTCTTGGGATCAGCGACGGTACATATACAGAAATCTCAGGTCCCAAAATTGAAGTTGGAATGCAGGTGATCAGCGGAACCCGATGAAGGGGAGCTCATTTCAGGAGAAAACATGGCCCAATATCTGTTTGAAACTATTGATCTGGAAAAAAGTTATAAAATGGGCAATCAGGTTGTCCATGCCCTTCGGGGAATTTCTACAAATGTGCAGGCAGGTGAATTTGTATCGGTTATGGGACCTTCCGGGTCAGGCAAATCCACCTTTATGAATCTTCTGGGATGCTTGGATACACCCAGTAACGGCAGTTATCTGCTGGAGGGGGTGGAAGTCTCTTCTCTCCTGCCACAGGAACGAGCCCATATTCGGAATCAGCGCATCGGTTTTGTATTCCAGAGCTTTAATCTCCTGCCCAGGACCAGTGCTCTTGAAAATGTGGCCTTACCGTTGCGATACGGCGGCATTCCCCGTCGCAAACGCCTGGCACGGGCTGGAGAAGTTTTAGAAAAAGTTGGTCTGGGCGACCGGCTTGACCACTATTCCACCCAGCTTTCCGGGGGGCAGCAGCAGCGGGTGGCTATTGCAAGGGCTCTTGTCGGCAATCCGGCTCTGATACTTGCTGATGAACCCACGGGCGCTCTGGACACACGAACCGGTATTGAGATAATGTCAATTTTTCAAGAGTTGAATCGCCAGGGTATGACCATTGTAATAGTAACCCATGAAAAAGAGATAGCCAATTTTACTCAACGACACTTACATTTTCGAGATGGATTGCTGATCAATGACGAGCATGCAACAAAAGTAGAAGATGCAAAACAACAATTGTCCCAACTTTTAAAAACAGAAGAGGAGTAAGGAAAATGAAGACTCTGGACGCTTTTTTTGATGCTCTTCGTTCTCTTAAAAGCAACAGCTTAAGAAGTGTACTGACTACCCTTGGAATCATTATCGGGGTTGGTGCAGTGATCATCATGGTTTCAGTAGGTAATGGAGCCAAAGCCAAAATTAACAGACTCATTGAAAGCATGGGTGCAAATATCATGATGGTTATGGGAGGCAGCAGTCGGGGTGGAGGTGTTCGAGGCGGTGCAGGTTCCCTTCCCACCCTGACCGAAGATGATGCCTGGGCTATTCAGAATGAAATATCTTCCGTAATTGTGGCAGCTCCTTCGGTCTCAGGATCTGTGCAGGTGATCAAAGGTAATATGAACTGGGCTACTTCAGCCTTGGGAATCACAAGTGAATACATCACTGCCAGGGAATGGAAAGTTCAAAACGGACGATTTTTTGAATCATCTGAATTAAAAAGATCAGCAAAAGTAGCAATACTTGGCAAAACTGTGGTGGACAATCTGTTTATTGACCAGAATCCAGTGGGGCAGACCATACGTGTCAAAAGGGTTCCGTTTCTGGTAATAGGAGTGCTGGCACCGAAAGGACAGACCGGACACGGAATGGACCAGGATGATGTTGTGATGATTCCAATGACTACAGCAAAAAAACGGATTCTTGGCGGGCGGAAACTAAGTGGTAAGCTGGTTAGTGGTATTGTTGTAAAAGCCAGGAGTGCTGAAGAAGTATCACAGACAGAAGAGCAGGTCAAAGAACTTTTACGCCAGCGTCATCGCATTCGACCCGGACAGAATGATGATTTCAGAATCCGTAATCTTGCTGAAATGGTGAGCACGCGGGCTGATTCATCTGAAGCAATGAGCCTTTTACTAATGGCAGTAGCTTCTATATCTTTAGTGGTAGGCGGAATTGGAATTATGAATATTATGCTGGTTTCCATTACTGAACGTACTCGCGAAATCGGTCTTAGAATGGCTGTCGGTGCCACTGCAGGAGATATCAGGTCCCAGTTTCTTATTGAAGCAATAGTGCTTTCATTAATTGGAGGACTTCTTGGAGCAATCCTTGGTATTGGAGGATCCCTTGCCATGAGTGCCTTTAGTGAATGGCCTGC
>JAOZRI010000581.1 GCA_029940235.1 Desulfobacula sp.
CATCGCAGCCATCAGCATTGCGGCCCCATCTTTGCGTTTTAAGAAAAAGAACGTCCCCAAAATGGCAAAACTGGTAATAAAGACTGCCGGGAAGATTTCCAAGGAGTTAGGGTAGCAGCATTTTCTCCATTAATATTAAATGCTGCTTTCAAAAAGATAACACTGCCACAGGCGGTAATAGTTTAGTATTAATGGAGGAATTAAATGAACAAATTAACTTTCACTCAATCTGAAGCTCTTTTCCAGAGCGCTCTTGATCTTGTTCCAGGCGGAGTTTTGGGAACAAGAAGGGCTTATAACTATATTCCCGGAGAATATCCTATTTATTTTAAGTCTGCCAAAGGCGGCAGGGTTACTGATGTTGACGGGAATGAGTATATTGATATGCTGTGCGCATATGGCCCCATTATCATAGGTCACAGAGAAGAAGAGATAGACAATGCTGTAATACAGCAGATGCAGGAAAATGGTTTCTGCATGACCCTTACCCAGCCTGTGCAGAATCTTCTTGCCCAAAAACTAAAAGAGCTCATTCCCTGCTGTGAGAAAGCTATGCTGCTGAAAACAGGGTCTGATGCCACAACAGCAGCTGTCCGTATTGCCAGAGCCTATACTGACCGCAAGATTATTTTAAGGTGCGGGTACCATGGATGGCATGACTGGTGCACAGAAGGCAAAGGCGGCATTCCTGAAAATTATTATGAGGATGTACACCCTTTTAAATATAATGACCTTGATCAGGCCAGAGATCTGATGCAAACCCACGATGGAAAAGTTGCCGCAATTATTATTACCCCTCTTGGACACACTCTGGCTCAAGAGGTTGAAATGCCAGAACCAGGCTTTCTTGAAGGATTGCGCACACTTTGTGACAATACAGATACTGTTCTTATATATGATGAAATCCGGACAGGTTTTCGTGTTGATATGGGTGGAGCACAAAAACTGTTTAATGTTGTTCCTGATATTGCAGCTTTTGGAAAAGCCATGGCAAATGGATACCCCATAAGTGCTGTTGTGGGTAAAAATAAATTCATGGATATGGCTATAGATAAGATGTACATAAGCTCAACCTTTTTCCCCAACAGCCTTGAGCAGGTCGCTGCACTCAAGACCATTGAACTTCTTGAAAAACATAATATGCTTGAAGAAATCAGGAAAAAGGGAGAATATTTTGGGAAAGAGATTTTAAAGCTTGCCGAGGCTTCAAAACTCCCTGTCACTGTATCAGGTGTTCCATGGATGCCATATATTACATTTAATAAAGATCCCCAGAAAAGATATCAGGAACTGCGACTTAAGTTTTATACCCGACTTATTCGCCAGAAAGTGTTCCTGCCTCTTTATCATCATGGATACATTGCATACCGGCACACGGATGAGGATATTAATTTTGCTATTGCAGCAATTAAAGATGCTTTTGCCAGTTTAGAGAGTTTGGCCTA
>JAOZRI010000582.1 GCA_029940235.1 Desulfobacula sp.
TTTTGACCAAGGAATATCAAGACGAACTTCATCGTCCTGCATTCCCCTATAAATTTAAATTTAAATTTGACGGCTGTGCTAACTGCTGTGTGGCTTCAATTGCACGTTCTGACCTCTCTTTTATCGGTACATGGAAAGATGATATCAGAATTGATCAGGATGCAGTTAATAAATACGTTGAAAATGATGCAGGTTATCCTGCAAATGCTGGTGCTTTTAGAGGCAGCAGAGACTGGGGTCCATTTGACCTTGAAAAAGAAGTTCTGGCTTTATGCCCCACAAAATGCATGAAGTTTGAAAATAAAAAACTGTTTATTGATAATCCCAATTGCACCCGCTGCATGCACTGCATTAATGTAATGCCAAGAGCCCTTAAGATTGGTAAAGAGACAGGCTGTTCCATGCTTATTGGTGCTAAGGCTCCTATCCTTGATGGTGCCCAGATGGGTACCCTGCTTGTTCCATTTATCGAAGTTAACCCGGACAATGATTATGAAGCAATTGTCGATGTCATTGAACCCATCTGGGACTGGTGGATGGAAGAGGGTAAAAATCGTGAAAGAGTTGGTGAATTGATCATGCGTCAAGGTTTCCAGACACTTCTTGACGTAACTGGTATTAAAGCAGTACCTCAACATGTTCAATATCCAAGAACCAACCCCTATATCTTCTGGAAAGAAGATGAGGTTGAAGGCGGCTGGGAACGTGATGTTGATAAATTCAGAAAAGACCATCTTAGATAGAAAGGGAGAATTATAATGGCATTTATTTCAACTGGATATAATCCAAAAAAACCTATGGAAAACAGGATCTCAGATCTTGGTCCTAAAAGTTATGAAGACTTTTATCCTCCTGTGATTGCTAAAAATAAAGGCAAATGGTCTCACCATGAGATCCTTGAACCAGGTGTTCTTGTTCATGTTGCAGAATCAGGAGACGAAATATATACAATAAGAGTTGGTGGTTGTCGTTTGATGAGTACCACCCATATAAATGAAATCTGTGACATCGCTGATAAACATTGTGACGGGCATCTTCGTTTTACTACCCGTAATAATATTGAGTTTATGGTTGATTCAAAAGATAAGGTAGAACCCCTTAAAAATGATCTGCTTTCCAGAAAATTTCCTGGTGGATCTTTTAAATTTCCAATCGGCGGAACCGGTGCCGGTATCACTAATATTGTTCATACCCAGGGCTGGATCCATTGTCATACTCCGGCAACTGATGCTTCAGGTACTGTAAAAGCAACTATGGATGAATTATTCAGTGATTTTCAGGATATGAGACTTCCTGCACAGCTGAGAGTCTCCATGGCATGCTGTCTTAATATGTGCGGTGCTGTACATTGCTCTGATATTGCAATCCTTGGATATCACAGAAAACCACCAATGCTGGATCATGAATATCTTGATAAACTGTGTGAAATTCCACTTGCAGTTG
>JAOZRI010000583.1 GCA_029940235.1 Desulfobacula sp.
GTCTTTTCTTGATAATCCCATTTTTACACCACCATCTGCCATGGCATCAACAATGGTGAAGATATAGGCAGGGCCACTGCCGCTCAATCCTGTAAAAGCATCCATCAGGGTGTTTTCCTGGATAAAAACAGTTTTTCCAACAGAATCAAAAATAGCTCTTGCAAGAGCCACATCATTTTTTAACACAAATTTTCCAGCTGCAATGGCTGTGGCACTCTCTTTTACAAAAGCACAGATATTTGGCATGACTCTGATCAGTCGAAGTTCTTTTTGAAGTCCTGCTGCAATGGCGGCAAGGGGAACACCTGCTGCAATTGAAATGATCAGTTTGGATTGATCAAGGGCCGAGGCTGTCTCTTTTAAAACAGATCCCAGGATCTGGGGTTTGGTGGCATAAATGACAATGTCAGATTTTTTGGCCACTTCAGTATTGTCTGTTGTTGTGGCAATTGTGTATTTGGTTTGAATCTGATCAAGAAGATCCTGGGCAATATCTGAACAGATGATATTTTCAGGTTTTGCTGCCTTTGAAAGAACCAGACCGCTTATTAATGCTTCACCCATATTCCCGCTACCAATAAATCCTATCTTTTTTTCTTGCAGCATACTTAATAGTACTCCTTTATGTGTAATTATTTTATTTTAAAGTCAGGACAATACTTGTATCAATATAATAATAAAAAATCAAAATATATTAAATATTGATATGGTTTTCTCACAGCCTCTGAATGATATATTTTAATCTGTCCATAATGTAATCCTAATAAAATCCTAACAAAACAGTTGTAATATCTCCCATAGATTAAATTATGTCTAAATAATTGAGCATAATTTTTTATAAACTAACTACCATGTGGCGGATCTGCTTATCCATCACACAATACCCTGAAGGGCAGAAACCAAAGCATGAAAGAATCAAGTAAATTAGCTGTTCTTTCATATAAAACCATAGGGAGAAAAAAATGAATATATTGAAAAAACTGGTATTTATATTAATTTGTTTTGCAACTATAACATTTTCCCAAGTTTTTGCAGGTGAAATTGTAATCAAGGGGTCAACAACGGTTCTTCCCATTGCTCAGAAAACTGCTGAAGCCTATATGGCAGAAAATCCTGATGTGAAAATTTCTCTTTCCGGAGGAGGATCCGGCAACGGAATCAAGGCAATTGTTGACGGTACAGCAGATATTGGGAACGCTTCAAGATTTATCAAGCAAAAAGAAGTTGATCTTGCAAATTCAAAAGGGGTCTATCCTGTGCCTTTTAGAATCGCCTTGGATGCTATTGTCCCAGTTGTCAACAATAAGAACAAGGTTGCCAATCTTACCATGACTCAGCTCAAAAATATCTATCTTGGGAAAATTAAAAACTGGAAAGAAGTGGGTGGAACGCCTGGTAAAATTGTTGTTATTTCAAGGGACAGCTCTTCCGGGACATTTGG
>JAOZRI010000584.1 GCA_029940235.1 Desulfobacula sp.
TTCTGGTTGGCTCAGGCTCCATGTGTGGAACCATTAAAACTGTTATTGATGAGAAGAGAGAGGCTGGTGTTAAGGTTGGTCTTTTAAAGATAAGAATGTACAGACCGTTTCCTTCTGAAGTCATGGTTAAAGCTCTCAAAGGTAAAAAGGCCATTGGTGTGGTTGACAGAAGTCTTAATTTTGGATTTAAGGGCGGCCCTATTTACACTGAATTAAAAGCCTTTGAGACACAGCTTGACGGCGCTAAAATGGTCAGCTTTATTGATGGTATTGCCAATACAGATATCACAACGGCAAATGTAGCTCAGATGATTGACACAACCTGTGATCTTGCTGCGGGCAAAGATGTTCGTGAAGTCACATGGGTTTCATATCCTGAAGCCCAGAAAGATGGAGGACTTTAATATGACACAAAAAAAAGGTAAACTTACAAAAGTCCTGGATTATTTCAAACATGATGATCCTTTTTCAAAAGGGGTTGCATTCTGCCCTGGCTGTGGTCTTGAACTTTTGATACGATTGATTCCAAAGATTCTGGGCAATGATATTGTAATTACGGGAACACCTTCTTGTTCCGCTCCTGTACTCCTTGGACAGAACAAGCAGTCATGGCATACACTCTCCTATTTTGGAACCTTGATGACTGGAGCTGCAGCAAATGCAACAGGTCTTGCCAGATATTATAAAAAAGCCGGTATTGATAATACAGTGGTCTGTTTCAACGGTGATGGCACAGCAGCTGATATAGGGTTTGGAAATCTTTCAGGAGCAGCTGAAAGAAATGAACCCTTTATCTATATATGCTATGACAACGAAGGATATATGAACACAGGTATCCAGAAAAGCGGAACAACACCCTTTGGAGCAAGTACGACCACCACTCCTGCAGGATCAATTGCCAAGGGTAAAAACCTAAGAAGAATGAATCTTGCCTTGAAAATGGCAATGCATAAAATTCCATATGCAGCTACAGCAACTTTGAGTAACCTTGATGACCTTGCTAAAAAACTGCTCAAGGCAAAGGAAGCCAAAAAGAGAGGATTTGCTTTTCTCCATGTTTTTGCCCCCTGTCCAACCGGGTGGGGCTATGCACCCGAAAATACTGTTGAGGTATGTAGAAGAGCGGTAAAATCAAATTATTTTCCGCTGTGGGAAGCAGTAGATGGTAAAGTCAGAATGACCCAGACTATTAAAAAACCCAAGCCTGTATCAAACTATACTGAGTTAATCAAAAAATTTGCTCACCTGGATGAAAAAGACCTTGAGATTCTCCAGGAAGATATAGACTATGAGTACTGTATGCTGGGCGGCTTGAGTGTGTTGGAAGCAGAGTGTCAACTTCCAATACCTGCAGAAGATTAAAAGGAGGGAACCAGATAATGAATGAAGTAAGATTCCATGGCAGAGGAGGGCAGGGTGTTGTTACAACATCTAAAATT
>JAOZRI010000183.1 GCA_029940235.1 Desulfobacula sp.
CATCTTGCAAATCTTGGAGATTGTAAAACTCTGATTATTCATCCATGGTCTTCCCAGTATATTTCCTTTGACCCTGAGGTTAAAAAAGGGCTTTTAATCACCCCTGATCTTATAAGATTATCAGTGGGCATTGAAAATGTTGGTGATATAATAAATGATCTTGATCGGGCTCTTGAAAAGATATAGATAAAGGTCTTGAAAATGGAAGCAGTCTGTAATCAGAATTTTAATAACTCAGATATGGAATCATCATATGGAATTGTAGAAAAGCAATTTTTCCACATTAAAGATGAAAATTTCACTCTTCAATGTGGAGAAAAACTTGAATATATAACCATTGCATATGAAACTTTTGGCACTCTTAATAAAAAAAAGAACAATGCCATACTGGTGTTCCATGCTTTAACCGGAGATTCCCATGCTGCAGGTTTTTATAAAGATTCAGATGAAAAACCCGGCTGGTGGAATATTGTCATAGGCCCTGGCAAGGCCATTGATACAGATAAATATTTTGTAATATGTTCAAATATTCTTGGCGGTTGCATGGGTTCAACCGGCCCCTCTTCAACACTACCCGATAAAACCACGCACTACAACATGAAATTCCCCGTAATAACGGTTACAGACATGGTAAGATGCCAGAAAAGACTCATGGATCATTTAAACATAAAACAGCTTTTATCAACTATTGGCGGATCACTTGGCGGAATGCAGGCCATGGAGTGGAGTGTCAGATATCCTGATATGGTAAAATCTGTCATTCCCCTTGCCACAACCATGAAACACTCGGCCCTTTCCATTGCATTCAACGAGGTTGCAAGGCATGCCATAAAAAGTGATCCAAAATGGAATAACGGGAATTATAATGATGAATCAAAACCAGATACAGGACTGTCAGTTGCAAGAATGATAGGCCATATAACATATTTATCAGATGAATCAATGAGAGAAAAATTCGGCAGAAAATTACAGAACAAAAAAGATATCTCCTTTACATTTGATTCCCAGTTCCAGGTGGAATCTTATCTTAAATACCAGGGAGAAAAATTTGTTGAGAGATTTGATGCCAACTCTTTTCTATATATAACCAAGGCAACTGATTATTTTGACCTTGAAATGCAATATGGCAATGGATCATCCGTCAAAGCTTTTTCAAAGGCTAAAGCTAAATTTCTTGTAGTTTCATACTCCTCTGACTGGCTGTATCCCACCTATGAATCAAAAGCCATTGTTAAAGCCTTGAAAAAAAACAGGCTTGATGTGAGTTTTTGTGAAATAGAATCAACCCTTGGACATGATGCATTTCTTTTATATGATAACCGCCTTAATAAAATGCTAAAAGGTTTTCTTTCAAGTGTTTACAATGGGATCAAAAATGAGATTTGATCTTGAAATCATAGCATCATGGATTAAAACAGAATCCACAGTTCTGGGGCTTGGCTGCGGTGAAGGTGATCTTCTATACTATCTTAAAAATAAAAAAAAGGTTAAAGAGACCGGCATTGAAATTAAAGAGAGCAAAGTTGCTTTATGTATTGAAAAGGGTCTTTCAGTACTGCAGGGAGATGTAAACCAAGAAATTGAAGATTATGCAGATAACAGCTTTGACTATTGTATTTTAAGCCAGACCCTGCAGCAGGTATATAACCCTGAAGGTTTGTTCAAAGAGATATTAAGAGTCGGAAAAAGAGCGATTGTCAGTTTTCCTAACTTTGCCCACTATAAAATAAGGCTGCAGCTTCTTTTAGCAGGTAAAGCACCAGTATCAAGGGAGCTTCCTTATCAATGGTATGATACTCCCAACATAAGGATTTTGACACTTGAGGATTTTAAGATTTTTTCCAATAAAATTGGTTTTGAAATCCATAATCAGGCCGCCATCAAACCTGGAGATAAAAGCCATGAAGGAAAAATTGTAAATTTTCTGCCAAATCTTTTTGCAACATATGGAATTTATGAAATTGGAAATTAGGAAAAATAAAATGGATATGAAAATAACATCTCTTGCAACCAGCAAGAAAAAAGGAACTATTAAAACTATTGTAGATACAGCATGTTTGATAGAGAACCATGGCTTTGAAAATGATGCCCATGCAGGAGACTGGCACAGGCAGGTCAGCTTTTTATCCCAGGAAAATATAGATGCTGCAAATAAAAGAGGGCTTGATGTCTCTTTTGGTGATTTTGCAGAAAACATTGCAACCCTTGGTGTGGACTGGAAAACAATTCCAGTGGGCACAAAGGTAAAGCTTGGAGACAAAGCAGTTGTTGAGATTACCCAGATTGGTAAAACATGCCATAAAAAATGCGCAATCTACTATAAAGCCGGTGATTGTATCATGCCCAAAGAAGGTGTGTTCGCAAAAGTCCTTAAAGGGGGCTTGCTGGAAAAAAATGATGAGATAAAATTTATTTAACTGCATAGCTGTATAACAAAAAGGCTTTAATTTGTGCATATTCACTGCCTGTTGATCACTAGCAGGAGCTCAATTTGCTGTTATTATATTTCTCTCTATTACGCCGTTGGTTTCTGATAGGAACACCTTTAAGACACTTAATATCAATTATGTGCCAGACAATAGCATTCAAACACTAATTATCTTCCCAATGTTGTGACTATAACAGCCTTGATTGTATGCATTCTATTCTCTGCTTGATCAAATACAATGGATGCACTTGATTCAAAAACTTCATCAGTTACTTCCAAAGCATCCAAGCCATTCTTTTGATAAATATACTCACCTAATGTTGTTTCCCTGTTATGGAAAGCCGGAAGACAATGCATAAACTTGACATTTTTGTTGCAGCTCTTTTCCATTACTTTCTGGTTTACCTGATAGGGAGTTAACAGTTTAATTCTCTCCTCCCAGACTTCTTTTGCCTCTCCCATGGAAACCCAGACATCTGTATAAATGAAATCCACACCCTTAACTGCGTTTTCTACTGTTTCAGTCAAAGTGATCTTTGCACCTGTCTCTTTTGCAATTTTTTGGCACTTTTTTACAATGGTTTCCTCTGGAAAACATGGCTTTGGTGCTGCTGCTCTGAAATCCATTCCCATTTTAGCTGCTCCAACCATGAGAGAATTCCCCATATTGTTTCTCGCATCTCCCATGTAACAAAATGATATTTCATTAAGAGGTTTATCACAATGCTCAATCATGGTTAAAAAATCCGCTATAATCTGTGTTGGATGGTACTTATTTGTCAGGCCATTCCACACTGGCACACCTGCATATTTTCCTAATATTTCAACAGTCTCTTGGGCAAATCCACGGTATTGAATGCCATCATACATTCTGCCAAGTACCCTGGCAGTATCTTTCATAGACTCTTTATGTCCTGTTTGAGATCCAGATGGCCCAAGATATGTAACATGTGCTCCCTGGTCAAAGGCTGCTACTTCAAATGCACACCTTGTACGTGTGGATGTTTTTTCAAAAATCAAAGCAATATTTTTACCAGCAAGGCTAGGTTTTTCAGTTCCGCGATATTTTGCTTTTTTCAAATCAATGGAAAAATCCAATAAAGACTTGATCTCCTTTGGAGTAAAATCCAATAGTTTTAAAAAATTCCTATTTGTTAAATTAAATGCCATAAAAATATCTCCTGTCGCAAATGGTAAGAATGATTTTGTAAATTCGAATGAGCTTATAATAATTGTTTTATTTTCCTCGGCACAGCAAAATAGTACCAATGTGACACTAAAAAATCAATAGGGAAAAGGGGGCATTTGATATTTATCAGTCCTGGATTTCATTGGATCCAAGGCTGTTTACTGTTTGTACTATTTTTAAAACAGAAGAGTGCGAGTCCGCGGCTTTTTGTTATTAAATCGGGAAGTAACCTCAGAGATGATTTTCTTCTTGACAACTCCGGGTGACACTGCTCTTCGTACCATGGTGGGCTGGAATATCGAAATCATGTTTATGTTCCTGCTTTCAGGTATTGTTTACTACCACACCCTTTCTGAAAGCACCACACAAAAAATAGTGGGCATGCCGGAAAAATGGTTCTGGGCAATAGGCTATTCAGTGTTTGCGGTCTTTATTGAATGCATTCTCAATATAGGTGGACATCTTGTTTGGGAATATTCATTCTGGAATCTTTCATTTAAAGGAGTATGGCTGATATTTTTCTTTGGCTACTTCCATTTTTTCTGTGCAATCATTCTGGTAATAAGCCTGAAAACAATGAAGAACAAAATTAAAACAATGGCAGTGATTTATGCTGTCCCCATCATAATGAATATCCTTGCGTTTGGTTTCTTTGGCTGGAACTATTAACGTAAAAAGTAACATTGTGTAAAAGTTTACATACGATTGTGAAAAGTTTTACACAATAGAACAAAAACATATTTAATCTAATATAAAAAAGCCTGGATCAAATGTTTCTAATCCAGGCTTTTGATTATCAGTTTTTAATTTTTTAAATTAAAAACTTAGATTTATTAAAGACTTAACTGGGCTGATCGTAAAGTATTTTTCATGAGCATGGCAATGGTCATGGGGCCTACACCACCTGGAACAGGTGTTATTGCGCCTGCAATCTCTTTGGCTTTTTCAAAATCAACATCGCCTTTTAAAATTGCTTTGCCTGTTTTCTCATTCATACCAACTCTGTTTACACCGACATCAATAACAGTAGAGCCAGGTTTAATCCATTCAGGTTTTACAAGATCAGGAACACCTGCTGCAACAATCAGAATATCAGCTCGTTTGCAGTGTGCTGCAAGATCTTTGGTGCGTGTATGAACTATTGTTACTGTAGAGTTTGCACCAACACCTTTTTGCGCCATCATTATGGCAATGGGTTTTCCAACAATATTGGATCTTCCCACAACTACAACTTCTGCTCCTGAAGTTTCAGTGCCTGATCTTACGATCATCTCCTGAATTCCTGCAGGAGTACAGGGCAGAAATCTTGCTTCATCACCACCTATCATGAGACGTCCCACATTCACAGGATGGAATGCATCAACATCTTTGTCAGGATTAATGGCAGTCAATACTTTCTTGTCATCAATCTGCTTTGGCAGAGGAAGCTGCACAAGGATACCGTGGATATCAGGATCATTATTATATTTATCAATCAATGCCAGAAGATCTTCTTCGGAAATATCTTCTGGCTGGTCATCCTGGATTTCATG
>JAOZRI010000184.1 GCA_029940235.1 Desulfobacula sp.
GTTCGCCTCCAAAATCAGACATGGGAAGTCTGCCGTCTTCTCTTGGAAGATATGGGTGATAATCAACTCCACCTTTAACAGAAGTTCTGAGACGCTCAACCACAGGTATCTCTCCGGGTTCCGGGATTATAAGCTTTTCACGCATATGCCCGATGGCCTCATCCAGTAAAAGTACAACAGGAGTTCTATATGTTTCTGCCATGTTAAAAGCATCCACAGTTATTTTAAATACATCCTGGTGATTGGAGGCAGTAAGGGCAATAATTGCATGGTCTCCATGGGTTCCCCATTTTGCCTGATTGACATCCCCCTGGCTTACATGGGTGGGATTGCCCGTTGAAGGCCCCCCACGTTGAACATTGGCAATAACGCAGGGTATCTCTGCCATGCATGCATATCCCAAAGCCTCCTGTTTAAGTGAAAACCCGGGGCCTGATGTTGCAGTCATGACTTTTTTCCCTGTCAGGGATGCACCAATGATCGCACCCATTGATGCAATCTCATCTTCCATCTGGATAAATTTACCGCCTTTTTGTGGAAGTCTTGCTGCAAGATGTTCAAGAATTTCTGTGGAAGGAGTTATGGGGTATCCTGCGAAAAATTCTATCCCGGCATAGATTGCACCTTCAACACAGGCCTCATTGCCCTGTATGAACCGGATATTGTCTTTATTTTTCATTATCATCCCCCTGGTCTTCTATGATTTGTATTGCAAGATCAGGACATCTAAATTCGCACAGCCTGCATGCAATGCAGTCTTCCGGTCGCACAGCCTCTACCTTACCATCTTTATCAAGTTCCAATACCTGTTTGGGACAAAAATGGACACAGATGCCGCATCCTTTACACCACTCTTTGTCAATTAAATGCTGGATAGTTTTGTCTTTTACCATGATCTCCCCGTTAATAGAAAATAAATACCTGCCATTTTGTCTTCCAATTATGCGATTTATAATTTTATGTCAAGAATAACTGTAAATATTTGGGATCAAATAAATTACCTTATTTCAAGATTTGCATCAAGTCTCGTAAAATTTTTAACACTACCTGATTATTTTACAGTCACAACAGGGCAATGCGCTTCAAGGATCACAACTTGAGCAGTTGATCCAAAAAGTAGTTTTCCAACTTTTGACCGGCTTCGGACACCCATAATAATTTCATCAACACTTTTTTCTTTGGCAAACATTACAATATCTTCTCCTGCATCAAAACCACGAACCAGCAAATGAGTCTGGCTTTTAATCCCATAATCATCAAAATATGTCTTTGCCTGTTCAAGATTTTTTTCAGCATCAGTGAGCTTCTGTATCTCTGATTTATCACCACCGATCATAGAGGTTACAATCAGAATATCACCATCAAACGCTTTTGCATGTTTCACTGCAATATCCATCAAATCTTTACCAACATTGGTTCCTTTGTATGCCACCAGAATTTTCATTGTTTCCCCCCTTACTATTTATTATAAATAATCAATCGCTGATCACTACAGATAATATGATAATTTTGTCAGGATTTTCAATACATTTTATTTTTTTAACACGGTTTTATATTTCAAAATTTATCTTTTCATATGGGCCTATGCATTCTCTTCACGCTATTTATACCATAAAAAGAGAGTCAATATAATCGAGTAATATGTGGATCAAAAGCCCGATAGCAAACAACCTGATTCTGGGAAAATATAACAGCACACAGTAAATGGCTATGGCATAGTAGGAATGCAGTGGGTGAAATCCTATACTGGATCTATTTGGATCGTATATTGGGTGAGCAAGAAGATGGTCAAGGTCTATAACTATTGTTGAACACAAAATGATAATCGTTATCAACTTGTTTTTCATCCGAAACAGATAGGGGATAATTATAGGAATGAGAAAATGTAAAATGATATGAAGAATTGGTCTCATTTGTGCTCCTGATATTTTATACAACCTTTTCAGCAGAGGTCCGAGCTTAAAAAACCTAGTATATAATAAATTTACAATTTTGTTTGATAAAAATCAAAATATAATTTTGTCATTGCTTTTGAAATTTAAAAATAAAAGTTATTAATCAGTAACATCCCAGATAATCCTCAATAAAAATAAACGTACCGGTTAACGATTGACATTTGCTTAAATAGTCTCAAATTTATATTCAATAAGTTATTGATTCAAATTTGGATTGGAATTTTAAATAAATTTTTAAAGTGAGGTTTATATGAGTGATAGCAAACATCTTTATGTATTATGGACAAATGACAACCCAATAACAGCTGAAAAAATGGTTTTCATGTACACCATAAATTCACTTATCCACGGATGGTGGGAAAAAGTAACCCTTATTGTCTGGGGTGCAACAACAAAGCTGGTAAGTGAAAACAAGGAAATTCAGAAACAGATCAAGGAAGCATTGAAGGCAGGGGTTCATGTCACTGCTTGTAAAGCTTGTGCAGATCAATTGGGAGTATCAGCTGATCTGGAAAATCTTGGAGTTGAAGTGATATATTGGGGAGTCCCGCTTACAGATATTTTAAAAAATGAAGAAAAACTGTTAACTGTCTAAGATTGATTTAGAATTTGAACCATAGAACTGTCTTGAATAAATAAGGAAAAATTATAAATGAACAGACAAAAATATTTTTTACCACTTTTATTCCTCATTTTAATTACACTTTTTTCATGTAATGTGGCACAAGAGAAAGACAATTTTAACCTCACTGCAGAAGAATTAATTACAGTGATGAAATCTGATTCTGACTTGATCATTCTTGATGTAAGAACTCCCCCGGAATTAGTTGGTCAGCATGGACAGATTAAAGGTGTAATTAACATTCCTGTTCAGGTGTTGGAAACAAGGATCAATGAACTTGATAAATTTAAAGATAAAAATATTGCTGTTATTTGTCGCTCTGGAAATAGATCTGTTAACGGTACAAAAATATTGCTTCAAAATGGATTTAAGGCAAAAAATGTTATTGGAGGTATGAAAGCTTATAATAAATTAAAGTGATAAGTTTGATCTGTTTAATAATAAATTTTGAAAATGGCCTGGGAGAGAATTAAAAATGGATGAAGCACGTCTGATCGACATCGAGACTAAAGTGGCGTATCTGGAAAATCTCATAGGAGATTTAAATAATGTGGTCTGCGAACAGCAAAAAGAGATAGAAAAACTCAGTACCATTTGCACAAAGCTGCTTAAACTTGGCAGTGAACATGAACAGGTAATTTCAGGCATTGATGCGCCGGCAAATGAAAAGCCGCCGCATTATTAATTGATCTGTTTTTAAGACATCAAATATATATTTAAAGAGTTTAGTTATGGGTGAAAATAAAAGCACCTATCTCTCTTTTTGTTTCTCGATTCTTTCTTCAAGATCCGGAGGAGAAATAAATACAAATGTTCTACCACCTTTTAATTTTTTTAAAAATTTGAATTTTTCAGATAATTCCATCAAATCTTTCCTTGCAGTCTCATAAGCAATACCATACGAGTTTCGGAATGTATTGATATTATAACTAAAATTGGGATGTTTCAAAGCATGAGAGACTATTTGCATTTGACGAAAATTAAGCCTCTTGCCATCTTTCTTTACTCCTGCAAGTAAGGACTGAGCAGTTTTGATTCCTACCAGTTTTTCTTCCAAATAGCTTTGAAGATTTTTAATTGCTTTTTTGAGGATTTCTAATTGATGCACAATAAAATAAGTCAGATCATTGTCATCTGTTTCTGTTTCTAAAAAAGCTTTGCCGTATTTAACAGGAGCATGTTTGATCATTTCCGAAATAGAAATAAACTCAACCATCCAATAACCATTTTTTATCATTGCCCAATAAAATAGTGCTCTGGCTGTCCTTCCATTTCCATCTATAAACGGATGCTCATAGGCTAACATAAAATGCAGAATTATCGCCTTAATTACGGGATGTATAAATGGAGATTGGACTTCGTTGGCAAAAACACACAGATTGTTAATTCTGTTTTCTAAGCCTTCAGCATCAGGTGGTGTATGTAAAATAATTACCGAAGTTCTATCTACCACATGGATATCTCTGTCTTCTTTAGCTCTGAAAGCACCTGCTTTACAATTATTTTCCAAAGTTTTTTCAGTAAGGGTTTTATGCAACTCCAAGATAATACCCGATGTTAATTCATCTTCTTTGTATTCCAATATGAACTGCATCGCATGATAGTTATTAATTATCATCTGTTCACTTTTATCCATAGGATCACGTTCTTCCCATATCATATTCCTTGCAACCCTTCTGGTTGTTGTTGCTCCTTCTAACTGGCTTGAACTAATTGCCTCCCTGACCAAGGATTTTATTATATATGCCTTTCGCATATTTGTGTTTGTAATTGGTATGGCGGCTGTAATAGTACCTGCTGCATTTTTATCAAGCCAATGCAAACTTTCCTGGATTTCAGGTGTCAGGTTAAAAACAAATTTTTTACCATTTTTGCATTTAAAATTCAATTTTGTATAGCTCAGAACTCTACTAAATTTTGTAGCTGCCCACCATTCTTCATGAGTGTAGTTTTCTGGAGGTTTTAAATGCCTAAGTTTATCCCAATGAAGATACCTCCCTTTTGAATCGGTTGGGCCAATTTTATCATAATTACTAATCATTTTTTTAGTAGAAAAATTTTCAAAAATCGGTAAAAAATCTGGTGGTGTTACTGGTATTTTCATAATCAATAACCTTTAAAAAACAACTTATTAATGATTTTATAAAATTAAATATACTATTTTTAAAAAATTAGTATATAGAAGGGTAACAAACTGTTTTAATTTTGTAAATACCATTTTTAAAAAATTAGTATTTAAACTGTATTAATTTTGATAAGGACTAAAATTAACCACTCAAAAGTCAAAATTACGGCATTTAGTTTTTCATATCATACCTTTTTCGTTTACCAAATGATAAATCAGTTCATTGGTTAATGGTACTTGGTTCTGTCCAAAAAAAATGTCGGCAAAATCTTCTGTGACCCCATTGAAACAAAAAAAGGAATTGAAAGCAGATGCTTAAAATTCCTAAGATGTTTGTTAGTGGCGGAGAAACAGAGATTCGAACTCTGGATGGACTATAACGCCCATACTCGCTTAGCAGGCGAGCGCCTTCAGCCACTCGGCCATTTCTCCGCATATTG
>JAOZRI010000185.1:0-1456 GCA_029940235.1 Desulfobacula sp.
CTGGCAGTGCAAAGGCAATCAGCCTGAGAGCCGGGATTCGATCTGTATTGGGAATCTTAAACATTAACTACTCCTGTTTTTTAAAAATATATAATAACCTTCAATTTACAGCATATGCAACATACATAAAAAAAAAGTGTTACAATTATTTAAACGCAATAAAAATAAAGTAACGCATAAAAAATGCGCTTTTCTTAATATTTTGCGTTTATATATTAAAATACATCTCTAACTAAAAAAAAGGATGCTTTATATGAAATTTTATTTTTTAATCGTTTTCAGCCTGCTCCTGTCGGTTTTTGGCATAAATTCAGCTTCAGGCTTTGAAAAATCTTCATTTACAGCCCATGAAATAGAGAAACTTATTGCAGACTGGCCCGGTTTTTTTGCCTGGTATAAAAATAAAAAACCATGGAAAAAAATGAATCTTAAGGGTAATAATAAAATTATCATGGTACGGGATGGTGTGTTTTTTTTTAAGGGAGTTGAAGACCTGCCTGAAGTTGTGAATTATCTTAAAGGGCAGGGGTGGCGTTCTAAATATTTTTTTTATATAATAAATCAGGCATCAAAGGGTTTGGCTTATCTTGATATGAAAGAAGATGTACCAAAGCAGCAGGCATCCATGCAAAAAGAAATTGAAACCCTGCGCAAAGATAAGCATATGCCGGCAACGGTCCGCAAACAGGTTATTACTGATCTTAAAGAAGCTGTTGCTGACCTTGAAGAAACTCTTCAGGAGATGCGGATACCAGATGAGCAATTAACTGTTATCAAAAGATATTCAGCTCCTTTAAAGCAGATATTTTAAATAGCTTGTTATCTTTTTAATTTTACAGGTTTAAATGAAGAATTTTAATGACATACCAAACTTAGTAAAATCAATTCCTCTGGATGGCATACTGAGAATTGATGTTGCTCTTGAAGGAGATTGGAGTCCGAGTGTTGTAACAGTTTGGTCCCGCAAAGCTGGATTTAATGGTTTTTCAGAAATAATTGAGTCCCACCCAAATTATAAACCAAGTTTGGAGTTGTACTTTCAAGACATGTGGCTCGGCATACATTGCTTTAACCGCACTAACGGCAAAAACGTCTTTAATAAAGATTTTGCAAGTCAAATAATTGAATATGTTGGGCATAAACTTAGGTAATGCTGTAATTTCAGCAGTTCGCGAAAAGTTGTGCCTGTTTAATGTTGGTGAATTTAAAATGGAGAGAATAATGACTGGAGTTATAGAGTTAGAGGCATTGCTTAAAAATATGCATCCTTATTTATCGGATAAAGAGTATGTCTTTTGTACTGTTTCATCATTTGATATTGATGAAATCATTTCTTTAAGCCCCATTGCCACTTTTCAAGAAGAAGAAGGGTTAACTGTAGTGCTGGAAAAAGAATCTGCTTTAAAAGCAGATTTTCAATTTAGTGAAGTATTTAAAAAAATAACCTTGCAGGTTA
>JAOZRI010000185.1:1466-5115 GCA_029940235.1 Desulfobacula sp.
AGGCTGTTGGCCTGACAGCTACAGTATCAACTGCGCTTGCCAAAAAAGGTATCAGCGCAAATGTAATTGCAGCTTTCTATCATGACCATATTTTTGTACCAGACAGTAAAGCTGAGAATGCGTTAAACGTCTTAAAATCACTTTCTCAAAAATAAAAATGTCTTATCAATGGTATGATCTAATCGGTAACATTGGAGTTTTTTTAATCTTGATTACCTATTTATTATTGCAGCTGAACAAAATTGATAACAAGACAATGAAATATAGTTTGCTCAATGCCATAGGTGCCTGTGCTATTTTATTTTCTCTGTACTTTAAATTTAATTTTTCTGCATTTATCATTGAATTATTCTGGTTATTAATAAGTTTAATCGGTGTTATCAAGTGCTTTCTGCCAAAAAAAATATTTTAATATGGTTTTCCCTATACTTTTGACTTCAAAGATAAATCATAGATGTCTGATCTGCGGTGCTTAAGAACTGGCAATTGTTCTCTGATTTCCTTCAGATAGGTTTTATCTACGCTATTGATAAGGATATCTTCATGGTAATCCAGCTGTTTAATAATTTTTCCCCAGGGTGAGACTGCAAGTGAGTGTCCATATGATTGATAATCAGCGTCCGGGTTTTGAGCAGAAGCAGTGGCAAACAGATACACCTGATTGTCAAGTGCCCTGCTCCTGAAAAGCAGTTCCCAGTGAGCAGGACCAGTAGTCATGTTAAAGGCAGCTGGAATAAAAATCACTTCAGCACCGCTCAGTGTCATAAGTCTTGTCAGTTCAGGAAATCGGATATCATAACAGATGGCAACCCCGATTTTACAAAATTCTGTATCCACCACAGTGATTGCGTTACCGGCTGAGAGAATGTCAGACTCCATGAACCGCTGGCCATCTTTGATATCAATGTCAAAAAGGTGCATTTTGCGGTGTTTACCAATTTGTATACCATTTCGATCAAAAACATAGGCTGTATTATAATATTTGCCGTTGCTCTTTTCTGGTATGGAACCGCCTACAATGTAGACTGCATACTCTTTTGCCAGTGATGACAACACCTGCCATGTTTCTCCTTGATTGCTTTCTGCATACTGCGGAAATTTTGAAGTTTCGTAGGGGCAGTTAAACATCTCAGGCAGACATATAAGGTCAATTTGCTCATCTTTGATTTTTCGGCACCAATCCTTTACAGTCTGGATGTTGGCATTTTTATCATCTGTAACAGGCATTTGAAACTGGGCAATTTTCATTGTTTCAATTCTCCAATACTCCTTGCATATGACGGCATGGATAAGATCAGGCAACAAGCTTTTAATTTTTATATAATTCAGGCCGTCTCAAAGATAAATATGGTCTCTGTTTTCTGCTAATATCAATCATTGAAAAATCAATGGCAACATATAAAATCTGTTCACTGTCGTCAGCTTTGCCAATTACACTTCCATCCGGTGCTATGACAAGTGATTCACCACAAAAATCCATGTCAGCTTCCTTGCCGACACGATTGCACATGGCTATAAAAACACCATTTTGCATTGCTGGAATTCTCAACTCCCACTCAAACATTTCAAGGGGTTCTGCTTTTGTATTGGCAGTTGGTATGATAATTAGCTGCGCCCCTTTGAGCACACATGTTCTGATACTTTCCGGTATGTGCCTGTCAAAGCATATAACAACACCAATCTTTCCCAAAGGTGTGTCATAAACCATAAATCCGTCATCAGAAGGTGTATAATAATCCTGCTCAAAAAAATAAGGGAATTGTGCTATATGAACCATTTTGGAGATTCCTGAAATTGAGCCGTCAGAATTAATAAGCAAAGAAGCATCAAAATTATTTTTCCCCTCGCTCAAATAAAAATTAGGAACACATATCAAATTGAGTTCAAGACATTTCGTCTGTAGCTGTTTAACTATTTTGTGATCTATTGTCATGGCATATTCAGAAACATCCTTTCCTGGAAATTGAGGAAAAAAAGGGCTGAATTGAATTTCTGGAAAACAAATAAGATTTGCTCCTTTTGAAGAGGCTATATCCATGCAAACTAACGCTTTTTGCAAATTTTCTTCCATTTCATTACCAATGACCGGCTGAACAAGGGCTATTTTCACAGGTAGATCTCCATAGGTTTGAGTTGTTTTTTAAATACCCGCTAAACACAATTTCTGGAACCAGTGGGAGTACTTTTTATTTTTAAAGGTCAATACATCATCCATAATTTGACTGAGACGGGCAGTAACAGGTCCCGGTGCAGCAAGTTCTCTATCTTCAAACAGTTTTACCGGT
This sequence comes from Desulfobacula sp., assembly GCA_029940235.1. Classification (GTDB taxonomy): domain Bacteria; phylum Desulfobacterota; class Desulfobacteria; order Desulfobacterales; family Desulfobacteraceae; genus Desulfobacula. Next base: position 3,752 of record JAOZRI010000185.1, read on the forward strand.
GAAATTTTTATACCTGTATGGCATGTGAAAATTTCATCGGCAGAATAAATATCGTCTTTTTGCAGACTTGTTTCTTCCACAGCTATGCCCTCATCCTTTGCCAGATGTAGAATGGAATTTCTTGTAACACTTTTTAAAATTCTTCCAAGACAAGGTGTTTTGAGAATACCGTCTTTAACTATAAACATGGATTCTATGGAGCCTTCAGCAACAAATCCGTCGGTTCCCACAACCACTCCAATATCAAATCCACGGTCATTGGCATCTTTTCTGATAAGATAGCCGTTCAGGTAGTTTGCACATGCCTTTGCTTCCACGGGTACGGTTTCAGGATGCAGTTTCCGCCACCTGGAAAAACAGACTGATATGGGTTTTGCCTGATCAAGACTGAGCTCTTCAGATGCAGGAATGGTAAAGATCGCCACATCAAGTTTTGACCGTAATACAAGGTTGATAATAGCCTCCTCGCCCCAATATGCCATTATCTTTACAAGTCCTCTGCCGGACTTGTTTACAGATGCCAATGTTGCTACTGCATCTGCAATTTCTTTCGTTGAATATTTTAACTGCATGCCAAGAAGCTTTGCTGTCTGCATAAGTCTTTCAAGGTGCATATCCATCCTGAAAGCAGCTGTTCCTTCAGGATCTTCATGGATGCCAAAGGCTTCAAATATTGCAGACCCTCTTGATAATCCATGGGATAAAATTGGAACATGAGCTTCCTTCCATGGTACAATCTGATTGTTAATCCATACTTTGGGTTTTGTTGTCTCCATCATTAGTTTCCATTTATATTGTTTTATTGCTGTTGCTCCCAATCCAAGATCACCTTTCCGGACATTCCGGAATCCATGATTTCAAAGGCCTGCTGAAAATCGTCCTTCTTAAACCTATGGGTGATGATCTTTGAGATATCCAATCCGCTCTGAAGCATGGAGGACATCTTATACCAGGTTTCAAACATTTCACGGCCGTAGATGCCTTTTAGAAAAAGACCCTTGAGGATAACCCGGGTCCAGTCCATGGAGGCTTCAGAGGATGGAATGCCGAGAATAGCAACTTTTCCGCCAAAATTCATAAGATCCAGCATATTAGCAAAAGCTGTTATATTTCCAGACATTTCAAGACCGATGTCAAACCCTTCTGCCATATTGAGATCCGATATCACATTTGATAGTTCTTCTTGAGCCACATTCACAACTCGTGTAGCACCCATTTTCCTTGCAAGATCCAGCCTGTAATCATTCACATCTGATATTACCACAAAACGTGCTCCAACATGCCTGGCAATTGCCACAGCCATGATGCCGATGGGACCTGCCCCTGTTATCAGGACATCTTCTCCAACCAGATCATATGATAAT
>JAOZRI010000186.1 GCA_029940235.1 Desulfobacula sp.
CGGAGGATTTTGAATCCTCTGCGTCTACCAATTCCGCCACTCCGGCATGAATTTGCTTTTTAGTTAAAGCAAAGCTGAATTTAAGGTAAAATATGAAATTTGTCAAGGATTTCATTGATCTTCAATGTTGAAACTTCTCCCTCTCTGATGATTTTGATTGTTGATAATGTTATGTCAACAATGCTTGAGCCAATGCCTCCTTTTAGGTTCCCAGCATCTAAAATCAGGTCAGTATTAGCTGTTAATAATGGGTCAAGCTGGTTTGTCTGGTCACAGCTTTGCTGCCCTGACAGGTTTGCACTGGTACCTGTAATTGGAGAGTTTAGATATCTCACAAGGGCTTTTGCAACAGGGTGGGCTGGAATTCTTATGCCTATTTTTCCTGTGTTGGCAGTTAAAATATCAGGGATATGGTTTTTTGCCTTAAATACAATGGTAAGATTTCCCGGCCAGAATGCATCCATGAGTTTTTGTGCAGGTTCAGGAATAGTCTGGACAAGATCTGAAAGTTGAGTCTGGTCATGTATAAGAGTTAAGATCGGATTATCTAAAGGTCGTTGTTTTAAAGTAAAAACTTTTTTTACAGCTTTTTCATTTAAAGCATTGACTGCGATTCCATAAAGGCATTGAGCCGGAAAGATCACCACGCCACTGTTTTGGATGATTTTTCCGGCTCGCTTGATAATATCAGGTTCAGGGTTATCTGAATCAACGGCAACTATTCTATTTTTATCATGCAAAAGCTTTTGCCTTTTTTTCAACCTTGTTTGCCATATCCTGTTTAAAGGCTGCAAGTTTTTCAGCTATTACAGGGTCTGAAACTCCAAGTATCTGGGCTGCAAATATACCTGCATTGTGGGCGCCTGATTTGCCGATTGCCATGGTGGATACAGGAATTCCAGGAGGCATCTGTACTGTGGCAAGCAGTGAATCCATGCCCTGTAGCGCAGAAGAGTCTATGGGAACACCTATGACAGGAAGAGTTGTGTGGGCCGCGATTACACCTGCAAGATGTGCTGCATGGCCAGCTCCGCAGATAAGAACCTTAATGCCTTTTTCTTTAGCTTCAATGGCAAGTTTGCTTGCAGCAGCAGGAGTTCTGTGGGCAGAAGATACAGTAACATAATAAGGAATATCAAATTGCTTTAAAATTAAGAGAGTCTTCTCCATGACACCAAAATCTGAATCGCTTCCCATGATAACTCCGACCTGGGGTAGTATTGAAAGCCTTTTTAAAGCCTTTGCGCCAATGTCTTTGCGTAAAAAATGGTTATTAAATGATATCTTAGAGCATGCTTCATATGCCCTGTCAATGGCCTGTTTAACAGTGTCACCAAGGGAAGTAATTCCAAGAACTCTTCCTCCTGATGTGACAACTTTATTATCTTTTAAGGCAGTACCTGCATGGAAAACAATGGTGTCTTTCACTTGATTGGCCTCATTGATCCCTTTAATCTCTTTTCCTGTTTCATAGGAGCCGGGATAGCCGCCTGACGAAATTACAACGCACATGGCAGCCCTTGGATCTATTTTTGTAGAGTGATTATGCAAAGTGCCATCACAGCATGCTTCCATCAAAGGAACAAGATCGTTTTCAAGTCTCATGAGTATGGGCTGGGTTTCAGGGTCGCCAAGTCTTGTATTAAATTCAAGGACTTTAATTTTATCTTTCTCCACCATAAGACCTGCATAGAGAATACCTTTAAATGGGGTGCCTTCCTTTGCCATGCCTTCTACAGCCGGGATCATGACTTCTTTCATGGCTTTTTCTCTTAACAGATGGTCTAAAACAGGAGCCGGAGAGTAAGCTCCCATTCCACCAGTATTAGGACCCTCATCATTATCAAAAATTCTTTTATGATCCTGGGATTCAGGCAGTGGCAGGATGGTTTTTCCATCTGTTAAAGCAATAAAGGAAGCTTCTTCGCCTTTAAGGCACTCTTCAACAACCACAATTTTGCCTGCATCTCCAAATGCATTGTCATCTATCATGGAATCAATTGCCTCGTAGGCTTCTTCAAGGCTTGAACAGATGATTACGCCTTTACCCGCAGCAAGGCCGTCTGCTTTTACTACACAGGGTGCGCCAAGGGCTTTGGCATAGGTTTTGGCTTTGGCAGCATCGGTAAATGGTTTGCCGGCAGCACAGGGGATATTATATTTAAGCATATGCTGTTTAGAAAAATCTTTGCTGCCTTCAAGTCTTGCAGCTGCCTTGCTGGGCCCGAATACTTTAAGCCCCAATTTTTCAAAAACATCCACAATTCCATTTACTAATGGACCTTCAGGCCCAACCACGGTCAGATCAATTTCATTTTTACTGGCAAAGGCAGCAAGGGCATCAATATCTTCTGCACTGATCGGGACAGATTCTGCAAGTTCATGGGTTCCGGCATTTCCCGGAGCACAATATATTTTATCCACCAAAGGGCTTTTTGAAATTTTCCAAACCATTGTATGTTCACGGCCACCACCTCCAACCACGAGAATTTTCATTTAAGATCTCCTTAATTTAATTTTTTTATGTTCTTCTATTGCAAGTGTTATTAGTTTGTCCAGAAGTTGGGTAAAAGAGTATCCTGCAACTTTGGCAGACTGTGGATAAAGACTTGTTGCAGTCATGCCAGGAATTGTATTGGTTTCAAGAACCTGCAGTTCCTCATTGTTCAAAATAAAGTCTGTTCTTGAATACCCTTTTAGAAAAAGGGCATTATGAGCTTTTTTGGCAAGCTGCTGAACCTTTTTTGTAATATTATCGTCAATGCGGGCAGGGCAGATTTCCACTGTCTCTCCTGCAACATATTTAGCTTTAAAATCAAAAAATTCATGTCCCTTTCCAGGAATTATTTCAATGACTGGCAAAGCTTCAAGCTCATCATTACCCAGAACTCCACAGGTAAGTTCAATGCCTTTTATATATTTTTCAACAATAATAGTATCATCATGTTCAAAACCCAATTTAAAAGCATCTTCAAGGTCTGTCTCTTTTTTAACAATGGTCATGCCAACGCTTGAGCCGGCATTGGCAGGTTTTATTACCAGTGGCAGGTTTAGTGCTCCTGTAACCTTATCAATATCTATTGTTTCATTCATGGAAAATGCAAGCCAGGAAGGAGTTGGGATCTTTGCATTGGTGTAAAGCTGCTTGGCTGTAAGTTTATTCATGGCCACTGAACTTCCAAGGACACCTGCACCCTGGTAGGGAATATCAAGAAGATCTAAAAGCCCCTGTACTGTTCCATCTTCTCCAAAGGGACCGTGAAGAATTATCAAGGCTGCATCAATTTTATCAGCATCAATAACAAGCTTCTGTAAATCTGTTTTTGGATCATATTGGATAATATCATACTTATCCTTATCAAGGGCATCAAAGACTTGTCTGCCGCTGTTAATAGATACCTGCCTTTCTGAAGAAATTCCTCCTGATAAAAGAGCCAGTCTGATTTTTTCCATGATAAACTCTCCTTATTTTATCCTTGTATAATATTCTGTTTTGCCTTTTCAAACTCCTCTTTTGTAATAATATCCTTTTCAAAAAGTGTTGTAAGTCTTAAAATTTTTTGTTCTGTTTTGTTGATATTATTTTCAATCATGAGTGTATTGGAATAACTATGATCGATAAGTGCCTGTTGGTTTGTTTCAGGTGTTATTTTAAAGGATGCAATCCCTCCAAGAAGTTTTATCTCAACTGTTCTGTCCTGGAATTGCGGCATGGCAAGGATATCTTTAATCTGGGCTGAATTGTTTTTTATGCGTTGATACAAAAGTACTGAAATTACCATGACAAGTAGAGCAATTCCACCCATTACCCATGGCAGATATTGATACAGTCCTTTAAACAGAATAATGGTTACACCGATTCCGGCAATTAAAACAACATGCAGCAGCACAATAAAATAAGCTGTAAATATACTTTTGAAAAGCCCGCTATTATTGTAATTTTTAAAAATCATGATATCTTTTTTATTATACTGTTTTGATATACATCTGACAGCATGGGAGAGCTAATTTGATCTCCTCTTGCTGCACTTAGTTTGGTTAAAAGATAATTGGGCTTTTTTAATTCTCTGTTCTACAAGCGCTTCAAAACCTGGAATCATAAAAAATGTCAGCCCCTTAAAATTGAATGGTTTATATTTAAATTTATAATTTTATTGAATCTGTAGATGATTTGCAAGGGATATTTTCTTGACACAAATCAAGCAATCGGGTATCAAATGTAAGCTTAAATTAGAACATCCATCAAAATATAAAAATTTATTATATTGAATATAACCTTAAGGTCACACGTAACCTAAAGGGCAGGAACTAAAATGAGTAAGAAAAAAAATATAAGTCAGTTTAGAAATATAGGGATTATGGCTCACATTGATGCAGGTAAGACCACTGTAACAGAAAGAATCCTCTATTATACAGGTAAATCCTATAAAATAGGAGAAGTCCATGACGGAGAAGCTGTTATGGACTGGATGTCAGATGAGCAGGAGAGAGGTATTACCATAACATCTGCTGTAACTACATGTGAGTGGAACAGATCAATTATTCAGATCATTGACACTCCAGGTCATGTTGACTTTACTGTTGAAGTGGAGAGAGCCTTAAGAGTCTTAGATGGAGCCATTGGTGTTTTCTGTGCTGTGGGCGGAGTGGAACCCCAATCTGAAACTGTATGGAGACAGGCAGACAGGTATTCGGTTCCAAGGATGGCTTTTATTAACAAGATGGACAGAACCGGAGCAGATTTCTTTGCAGCTGTGAACTCCATAAAAGAGAAATTAAAAGCAAATCCTGTGATGCTTCAAATACCCATGGGTGCCGAAGACAATTTCACTGGTATTATTGATCTTGTCAATATGAAACAGATCACCTGGGATGATGAAACCAAGGGAGCAGAATATTCAGAGAATGAGATTAATGATCAATTTCAAGAGCTTGCTTTAGAATATAGGGAGAACCTGCTTGAAGCTATCTCAGAAGTTGATGACGATATAATGGAAAAGTATCTCTCTGAAGAAGATATTGCAGCAGGCGAAATTAATAAGGCTGTCAGAATTGCAACAATTGCAAGACAGATTGTACCGGTGTTCTGCGGCAGTGCCCTCAAAAAT
>JAOZRI010000187.1 GCA_029940235.1 Desulfobacula sp.
TATTAAGAATTTTTCTTGTTTTACCTGTGGCATATTCAGCAAGGTAAATTCCAGCCCCGATTCCCATGGGGATTGCCCAGCAAACACTTAAAATAATAAGTAAAAAAGTCCCGACAATGGCAGGGAACAGTCCGTTAAAAACCTGACGTCTGAACAGCAACGCCTCAAGAGGCGGTGTCGTTCCAAAGATAAGTTCAAGGTTGAGAGTTCTCCAGCCTTTTATAATTAAAAATCCAAGCACACTGGCAAAAGCTGCAAGCAAAATAAAAGCACAAATACGGACAAACAGTAACAGATTTTTTTCAATAAACCGCCATGTGGCAGATCTTATTATCCACCACACAACAAAGAATGAAAAAATCAAAGCTGTTAGTTTTTTTTTCATATAAAATACTTTCACAAGATAGCCGTTTATTACCTGTTACGGGTAAAATTTGTAATTACTGCAAGTATGGATGAAAAAATATAGAGAAAAATGCCGCATGCAAAAATAGCTTTAAATTCAGGGCTGCTATAATCTGCAGCAAAAACAAGAGCAATATGGGATGTCAGAGCTCTTACAGAGTCTAATGGAGAACCTGGAACTTGAACAGCGTTACCAGCTATCATCAGGACGATTAGAGTGTCTCCCATGACTCTGCCAAGAGCAAGGGTGATTCCAGTGATAATTCCTGACTTTGAATTGGGCAGGGTAATATAAAGAAATTTTTGGGTCTGTGTACCACCCATTGCCATGATTGCATCACCATATGACTTTGGAACTTGTGCAAAGCTGTCACAAAACAGAAGAATCATGGTTGGGGAGACAAGCAGAGTCAGCATTAATGCTGCTGTCAGTATACACATTCCAGAACCTGCATTAAAGAAATCACGCATTAAAGGAACCAATAAAAAGATACCTACAAATCCATAGATAACCGTGGGAACACCTGTCATCATCTCTACTATTTTGCGAACAAATATGCCTGATTTGTTTTTATCCTCTAAGCTTATAAGAGCAGCGCAGCCAAGGCTTAAGGGAAAAGCAAACATTATAGTGAGAAGAGAAATCGCAATGCTTCCTGCAACCATGGGGTAAATACCGAATTGATTGTCATCAGGTGCCCATGGTGTGGTAAGGATGGCAAACAGATGGCCTTCCCAAAAAAGTGGGAGTCCTGGAATCAGCAGGAACCCTATAATAGAAAAAGTTATCAAGCAACTTAGGAAGGCTGAAAGAAAAAACAATTTCGCAATGATTTTTTCGTGTTTCATTAAAAATATTTTACTGGAACAAATCCTTTTTGAGTCACAATTTTCTGACCCTCTTCAGTAAAAAGGTAGTCAATAAATTTTTTCACAAGACCTGTGGGTCTTCCTTTTGTATTACTGTATAATCCCCGTGCAATGGGATATCTGCCGGATTGAACATTGGCAAGGACTGGTTGAATACCGTTAAAAGCAACTGCTGCTATGGAGCTGTCTATATGACCCACTGAGACATAACCAATTGCATAAGGGTCTTGGGAAACAGCAGCTTTCATGGCACCGTTTGAAACAACAAAATTAGCATTTGCAGCTATTTTGCCTTTTTTAAGTGCTTTTTTCCAGAAAACGGCCCTGGTGCCGCTTGCATTATCCCGTGTGTAGAGATTGATTCTTTTATTATATCCCCCCACTTTCTGCCAGTTCGTAATATCTCCACGAAAAATTGCAGCAACCTGTACCTGACTCAGAGTTCTAACTCTGTTTGCAGGGTTAACAACAATACCAACCCCGTCAACAGCCCATTTAAACATTTTGAGGTTAAACCGGGTAATCTCTTTTTTAGTTGCCTTTCTGCCGGAATTGCCAATATCCACCAGCCCTTCTCCTGCCTGTTTTATGCCAGCTCCAGAGCCTCCCCCGGCAATGCTTATATGAATGTCCGGGTTCTGGGTCATGATGCGTGCAGCAGCTTCTTTCATTACTGGTATATGTGCTGTGCCTCCGGCGATTCTGATAGCTCCTTTTTCATTGTTAAACATATCCATGGAACCTGCAAAGCTGTTAATACTCAAGGTCAAAATGATTGCCGACACACAGACAATAAATTTTTTTTTTGTTTTCATATTAGAGTTCTCGTTTTTTGTGAATTATAAACTAATAACTATTTTTTTGATAAGATATATAAATATTATCAATATTGCAAATTGAAAATATCTATGATAAAAACCTAAGACATTGATTAATTGATTGCCGACAGGTTGTTACGGAATGCAATTTATTTTTCCAACGTAGAAATCAGGGCTCGAAGAGGAGCGTATGCTCACAAATTGGCTTTTATAACAGCCTGTCGAACTTTGAAAAGGTCTATAAGCCCATGGAAATCAGGAAACTTGAAGTATTTTGCAAGGTTGTGGAGTTGAAAAGTTTTACCCGGGCAGCTCAAGCTGTTTTTTTAACCCAGCCAACAGTTACCTCGCATATTCGTAATTTAGAACATGAATTGAATCAAAAACTGCTTGATAGACTGGGGCATGAAGTGGAGCCTACTCCTGTAGGACGGGTTCTCTACAAATATGCCGACAGGATTCTTAAAATGCAGATGGAGGCTGTGGAGGCTGTAGAGCAATACAGCGGCAATCTGATTGGCAGAATCATGATTGGCAGCGGCACTATCCCGGGAACTTATATCCTGCCAAAAATGATTGGCAGCTTTAACCGGAACCATCCTGCCATCAAGACCACTCTTACTATTAACAGCTCCCGTATAATTGCGGATAAGGTATTGCAAAGAGAGCTTGAACTTGGAGTGATAGGTGCAAGGTGGAAAGAAAACAGCCTGCACTGGATAAGTATTTTTACTGATAAACTTGTTTTAACTGTTCATTCGAAACATCCATGGGCACAGCAGAAACAGGAAATTTCTTTAAAAGATATTATCACACAACCTTTTATTTTCAGGGAACCGGGTTCAGGAACAAGAAAGGTAATAGCTCAATTTTTAGAATCCAAAGGATATAAAGAAACAGACTTGCATGAAGTGGCTGAGATAGGTTCTACTGTGGCAGTCAAAGAGCTTGTCAAATCTGGAGCAGGCATTTCGATTATACCTGAGCGTGCGCTTGTGGATGATATCAAGAGCGGCAGGCTGGTTGCAGTGCATGTCGAAGGACTTAAATTACAGCGTCCTTTTTATCTTATCCAGCGTAAAAATCGGGAACTTTCTCCTGTTGCAGGTACTTTTAAGGAGTATCTGCTCACACAGGCAGCAAAGGTTAAAAAAATTTAATCTGTTTTCAGGGCAGCCACAATGGGATATCTGATTATCTGGAGGGGATGAAGAGCGTTGAAATCTATCCCGGGATTATATTTTTTCAAAAGCCAGAAAGGAATTTCAAACTTATTTAAACAGACGTTCCAGATATTATCTCCATTTTTCACTTCATATGTATCAAATCCCTGGATAACAAAGGATTCAAAAAAATCTTCTTCAATCTCTTTGTGATATTCATAGCGATGTTCTTCAAACTTCTGTGCAGTATTAGTTTTAAGAGGAATTGTAATTTTCTGATCAACACTTATTGATTGTCCATATTTAAAATGATTTAAAATTCTGATTTTTTGAGTTGGTATCTGCAGCCACTCTGCATAGTGTCCAAGAGTCTCTTCTGTTTCAACTTTAATGACCCCAAAAAGTTTATTATCCTTTGAAAAAGTTTTAATAAGGTTAAGGTTAGCTGTAACAATATCAGGATTGATAAAAACCTCTTCTTTTACAGGCTTTGCCGGCAATTCTTCAACGGGATTAACTGGTTCTGCAACTTTTTGTTCAGGTTTTCGTTCAGACTGTTTTTCTATATTTTTTTTAGGTTTATTTCCTGAAATTATTTTTTTTTCTGCCTTTGCAATAATAACTTTATGTTTAACCGGAAGATCGTGCATAACAGGTATTCTCAAATTTTGCCCAATATAAATTGTTGCCCTGCGACCCAGGTTGTTGGCAAGTATAAGATCATTTAGTTTAACTGAATGAATCCTGGCAATTGAACCTGCAGTGTCTCCTTTTTGTACCCTGTGGAATCTGCTTGGTCTCTGTTTGTGTTTATATAATGCTGCCAGTTTTTTATTAAAATTTTGTACAGGTAAATTTGCTGGCAGCCTTAAGTTATAACCCTTTGGAATATATTTCTGACCATTAAAAACAGGCTTTCTCAAGGCAGGGTTAAGGGTTTTTATTTCCTGAATTCTTATATTCAACATATCAGATAATTGTTTAATGGAGAGGTATCCTCTGGTTTTGACAACTTGAAATGTAACAGGTTTATAATATGTGATACTTCCAAAATATTTTTCAGGATTTTTTGCAACAACTCTTGCAGCCAGAAATTCTGAATAAAAATTTCTTGATGCAAATTTAAATGAACGGCTTTGATAATATTTTACAACTCTTTCATAAGAGCCCTTTGACTTTCTTGCCCGGCGCATGCCAGCAAGGCCATGATTATAGGCTGTGATTGCCATGGGCCACTCTTTTAACTGAGTATAATTCTTTTTAAGCAGGCGGGCAGCAGCATTCGTAGAGACATAGGGATCACGCCTTTCATCCACAGCATATCCTATTTTCATATACTGCCTGCCTGTGGAACGTGTAAACTGCCAGATGCCGGCAGCGCCAAATTTAGAATAAGCTTTAAAATTATAGGAGGATTCAACACAGGGAAGATAGATAAGGTCAACGGGAAGGCCGTGGGAGCGAAAAATACGTTTGAACTCATCAATAACTGCGCCTGAACGTTGAAGTCCCTTTTTAAACTCCTCTTTTAATCCTGTCTGACACCGTATATTATATGCTGCTTTTTTAAAATCTTTTAATTTTGCATTGGGCGCAAAAAAAGCTGCAACCTTTTTTTCCAGCTTTGAAACAGGCTGTTGATTACTGGACAATTTTAATAAAACAGCTCTATATTTTTTGCTCACACGTTTTATAATTCTTCTATTTTTTTTTCTTGCTTTTAATGTGTTTGAATCATTAAGTTTGATGATTTCATAAATTATTCCAAGATTTCGACTGTCATGGATGACTCCCTGGGATTGAGAAAATTTTGTGAAAATATCCACCCAGAATTCAACATTGGGCTTAAT
>JAOZRI010000585.1 GCA_029940235.1 Desulfobacula sp.
ATATCAATGTAAAAAGAATCGGGTTTGTAGCAGCAGAAATCACAAAAAACAGAGGTGTTGCCATCTGTGCTCCCATAGCACCCTATGAAAAAACAAGAACTCAGATAAGAGAAGCCATAGAAGCCCATGGAGGTTTTTTTGAAGTCCATGTTTCAACACCCATAAAAGAGTGTGAAAAAAGAGATAGAAAAGGCATGTATGCCAAGGCAAGAGCAGGACTTTTAAAAGGCTTTACCGGAGTTGATGATCCCTACGAAGACCCCTTAAACCCAGAACTTAGAATTGACACAACAAGCCTGACTCCAGATGAAGCAGCCCGGGAAGTACTGCTTTTCATCAGCCAAAATGGATTTATCTAACCGGGTCGCCATTATAAATTCAAATCAAAAAAAATAGAAGTAATCTGGCTGTAAATATTGATAAAACACTCTAACCCATCTAAAACACTTTATTTTTGGAAACAGCCTTATTTCCATCCCTTTTTTTGAGATGGGGCATTCTGGCGGATAATGAAGAAATTGAAAACTAAAAATTCAAAATTAATAAAAACTGAATTTAAGAAATTCCCAGAAGTCGAAATAGTGATTTTGTTCGGTTCTGCTGCAAAAAATCAACTCATTCGTCAAAGTGATATTGATATTGCTTTTGCCCAAAAGAGAATAACTTCTCATGAAAAGCAAACCGATATATATATGGCTCTTGAAAAATCTCTAAGAAGAGATATTGACCTTGTAGACCTTCATAAGGTAAATGGCCATATTTTAAAAAAGATTTTGTGTGAAGGTGATACTTTGATAAAGGGATCTATTCCTTTAATGGCATTTTTTTTTAAAAAAATGTGGTACAATCAAGCGGATATGATGCCGAAAACAAAGATGATACTGGAAAAACAGGTAAATGGATTTATCAATGGATAGACAGATTATATTAAGAAAAATTGCATCTCTCAAACGTTGTGTAGACCGCATTGAAAATAGAATTCCTGCAACAAGTGAAAAATTGCAGACAGATTATGATTCACAGGATATTGTATCATTAAATCTTCAAAGAGCTGTACAGGTGTGTGTTGATATAGCAGCACATCTGAATGCTCAATTAGCAGTCAGAGCACCGGAAAGTATGGTGGAAAGCTTTGAAAATTTAAACAGATTGGGAATTATTTCTGACAAAATATGTGAACAAATGAAAAAAAGTATTGGTTTTCGAAATATTGCAGTACATGAATATTCTACCATTAACTGGGATATCGTTTTTTCCGTTTCAACGACTGATCTAAATGGCTTTAGACAATTTGCCAAAGAAATTATGATCTGGATGAATAAAGATACACCTTAATATCCCTGTGGATTGCGGAAAAGCCTCTGGAAATGAACCAGAACTTCCCTTTGATAAATTTCCTGTTCAGCCACCCAACATAGACG
>JAOZRI010000586.1 GCA_029940235.1 Desulfobacula sp.
AATGCCTGTTCAAGACCCCAGATTGTTGATATTGGTATAATTGGATCAGTTCTTCCGGGAATATCAGATGAAGTATGTACCCTGTGCAATGCCTGTGTGGAGGTGTGTGGTGAGAATGCCATTGAGCTTGATGAAAATAATACCCAGCCTATAATTGATTATCAGAAATGCCTTATGTGTGCAAAATGCATAAATGCCTGCCCCACCGCAACTATCAATGAAAAAGAGACAGGTTTTCGTATACTGCTTGGCGGAAGACTTGGCCGCCATCCCAGACTTGCCATGGAAATCCCGGGACTCCATTCCCACGCCCGAGTTATCTCAATTGTAAAAAAATGCCTGAAATTCTATAAAACCAATTCAAAAAATGGACAGCGATTCTCCCATATCCTTAATTCCATAGATCAAATTATGGTGTAAATATCAAGTTGTGAGAGCAAGCCCTTGCATCACCTCATGTTTCTTCTTTTTGGAATGGAGCAGTTCAACAAGTTTTAAAGCAAAATCACAAGCAGTGCCAGCACCTCTGCTGGTCACGCAATTGTTGTCCACAACAACGTTTGATTCAACAATATTTCCATTGTCAATATGATCCACAAATCCAGGATGACAGGTTACATTGCCTGGAGTGACAAGCCCGTGATGGTGCAGCACAACAGCAGGAGAAGCACAGATAGCACCATAAAGCCTGTTTTGTTCTGCCTGTTTTTTAAGCAGGGTTTCAAGCTCTTTTGAGTCACGAAGATTCATGGCTCCAGGGATACCTCCGGGAAGAGCGATTAAATCAAACTGTTCATCCATGCACTCTTTGATCAATTTTTCAGCTTTAAATTCAGTACCCTGTGAAGCCTTAATCATTATCTCATCTACTGAAGCCACAACAACCTTGGTGCCAGCCCTTCTAAGTACATCAATTATGGTAATGGCTTCCATCTCCTCTATGCCCTGGGCAACTGGAACAAGAGCTTTTTTATCCATGATAACCTCCCTGTTTTTAAAAATTCCAGATATTGTATGTTAAAATCTTTTCACACCTGCCTCTATCATTATTCAAAAATTTTTTACCAGTTTATCACTTGTATTCTATTTTTTTAATGTTTCAAATTGAGTATTCTCTGAAATGTCCTGCTGATAGGTTACTCTTTTGTTCTGACAAACAACCAGAGAACCAGAAGTATGGAAAAAACAAAGCCTACAACACCGGGAAGCGAAAGTCCGAACATCTGTGGAGGAACCTTAAAACTCAAAAGCATGGAAGAACCAAGAATCAAGGATGCAATGATGATGGAAAATGAAAGCTTGGTAAATGCATTACCATGGGCTACAAGTATCTTGTCAAGTTTTTGGACATCAAACCCGAGGATAAACTTGCCCCTGCGAATCTGACGAATAATGGTCAAAGATTCACGGG
>JAOZRI010000188.1 GCA_029940235.1 Desulfobacula sp.
GCATCCAATATCCATTCACTACACACTTTTTAATTGTTGCATAGTTTTTAAACTTGATCTATTTTAAAGCCAATTGTATGATTTACATAATATTTAAAGTTTAATGACAGATACATTTTAATGGATATTGCCAATGGTATTTTTTACTTGTGTAATCGTTGTAATAGTACTTTATTATCTACAGGCCGATGGACTGATCTTTGTCACCATCATTGCTGTAATTGCTGAGTTAATTAACCTATTAATGACCCAGACCTTGACCAAATCTGTTGAAAAACAGACCAGAAAAAAATTTGTTAAGATCATCAATGTCTATAAAACTAAAATTGCTGCACAAAAAAAGAGTTTGAGAGAATTTGAAGTATTACAGGAAGAATCTATAAGAAAACTTCACAATGCCAATTTAAAAATCAGAGATTATGAAGAGAAATCAGCAGACAAGCAAAATTTACAAACAAGTAACAATGGAGTAAAAGAAAAAAAAACAAGCGGGGTATCAGAAGTACCCGAAAAAAAAGAACCTAAACCTAAAGAATTTATTGATCTTCCTGCTGGATCCAATAGAAAACAACTTCCCATATAATATTTAGCGCCCAATCTAAAACCGCCAGTTTGCCCAACTACAAAACAAAAAATTCTCAGGTTTTCTGTCAAAAACTGTTTCAGCTATTTTTTTAAAATTTTGATTTTTACAATTGCACCTTTCTTATTTATATATGCCACTCCATTTGCCAGGGTGTGTCCAGATTTGGAAGCAATAATCTTGACTCGCTCTTCATAAAGGACAATTGGGGAAAGTATTTCTTTTTTTGATTCTGATTCTGTAACATCATTTTTATCTGTTATTTTTCGTTTTGATGTATAACTCTTTTTATCAGAAACATTCTCAGCTTCAACATAACGTGCTTTGTTCCTGCTGGAAATCAGACGACCAACACCTGAAAAGTCATCAGCTTGTTTTTCATCCTGGCAGGAAGCAAAAACCATCAAAACCAATCCCGCCAATAAACACACAAATAATTTTATAGTTCTCATTTTTATATCCCCGGATTACCCTGTTTTATAATCGTAATCATATCTGCTCTCCTGTGAGGAGTTAATTCTAGATCATGGATTATAGGTAATTTTATTTAAAAATTTCATCTTTAACTATCTAGCTTATACTACCACTAAAGCCCTGTTAAATCAATCATCACGTGTCATAAAACTTAATTTTCAGAATTGTCAATATGGCTTAACCCAAATTAGACTTGAAAAAAATATAAAAAATCACTATATATACTTCTTCCGGCTGTGCAGGCCGGGTATGAATTATTCTGATCGGTCGCCTTGTAACAGAAGACCATGAACCTCGTCAGGTCCGGAAGGAAGCAGCGATAAGTGATTTCTTCTGTGTCAAGGAACGATCCCGATTATGCAATTTTTCTTTTACCCCTCTGCCAGCCGGATCTTTTCTTTTTCCCTGCTATTTTTTTCATCTTGACATGCTTTTAAACAGACTTATTTTTCTGCCATCATTTTAATTTATATTTTATTGTGAGTGCTCATAATTAAATAGAGTACTTAATTAAAAAAAATATTTAAAGCGGGAAAAAAATTGACAGAAAAAAAAGATAAAAAAAAGAGTGCTGCCCAAGGAGCTTCTTCCAAAAAAGAGAATAAAACTAAAGGGAAGCCTAATAAAAAGAATAAGGCAAAAGATGGAAAAACAAATCAGTTGGAAGAACAAATCGCATCTGAAAAAGATCGTGTTTTAAGACTTTCTGCTGAGTTTGAAAACTATAAAAAAAGAAAACAGCGGGAATTGGATGATTTTAAAAGATTTGCCAATGAAACAATTTTTAAACAGCTTTTAACTGTTGTTGACAACCTTGAAAGGGCGATATCTTCTACCAAGGAAACTTCAGATCAAGAAGGATTACTCAAAGGCGTTGAACTAACGTATAAAGAGATTGCTAAACTTCTTGAAACCTTTAGCGTTAAACCTGTAGAGGCTGAAAATCAACTGTTTGATCCCAATTTCCACCAGGCTGTCACCCAGGAAGAGACCAATGAGGTACCTGACAATACTGTTACAAAAGTGCTTCAAAAAGGTTATCTTCTCCATGACAGATTGATAAGACCTGCCATGGTTGTAGTATCAAAAAATAAAAAAGAAAAGAAAAATAATAAAGAGTAAAATCATCTTGGAGGATTAATTATGGGTAAAATTATAGGAATAGATCTTGGAACAACCAATTCATGCGTGGCAGTTATGGAAGCAGGAGGTGAAGCAAAGATCATCACAAATTCAGATGGGGGAAGAACTACTCCATCTATAGTTGCAGTATCTGAAAATGGAGAACGTACCGTTGGTCAAACCGCAAAGAGACAGGCTGTTACCAATCCGGAAAACACAATATTTGCTGTAAAACGTTTAATTGGAAGAAAATTCAAATCAAAGGAGATTCAGGATGATATTCCTATCCTCCCCTATAAAATTGAAGCAGCTTCCAATGGTGATACCAGAATTAATCTTAGAGGCAAACAGCACAGCCCTGCTGAAATTTCTTCTTTTATTCTGGCAAATATCAAAAAAACAGCTGAAGATTATCTTGGAGAAGAAGTTACCCAAGCTGTTATTACTGTACCTGCATATTTTAATGACAGCCAGAGACAGGCAACAAAAGATGCCGGTAAAATTGCAGGTCTTGAAGTAAAACGTATTATCAATGAACCGACTGCTGCATCTCTTGCCTATGGCCTGGATAAAAAAGGCGAAGAAAAAATTGCTGTGTTTGATCTTGGTGGCGGAACATTTGATGTCTCTGTCCTTGAAATTGGCGATGGTGTATTTGAGGTCAAATCAACATCAGGTGACACCCATCTTGGCGGCGAAGATTTTGATCTAAGAATAATGGAGTATATTGCCGATGAATTTCAAAAAGATCAGGGTATTGACATAAAAAAAGATAAAATGGCTCTTCAACGTCTTAAAGAATCTGCTGAAAAAGCAAAAATGGAGCTTTCATCTTCCACAGAAACTTCCATTAATCTGCCTTTTATAACAGCAGATGCATCCGGGCCAAAACATCTTGATGTAAAACTGACCCGTGCCAAGCTGGAATCTCTTGTGGCAGACCTTCTGGATAAACTTGACAAACCATGTAAAACTGCCATAAAAGAAGCCAAACTTGGAGCAGGCGGTGTTGATGAAGTGGTGCTTGTTGGTGGAATGACCCGTATGCCCGCAGTACAGGAACGTGTTGAAAAAATATTTGGAAAAAAACCACATAAAGGTGTAAACCCGGATGAAGTTGTTGCCATGGGTGCTGCTGTACAGGCTGGTGTTCTTCAAGGGGATGTAAATGATGTTCTTCTGCTTGATGTTACTCCCCTGTCACTTGGAATTGAAACCCTTGGCGGTGTTATGACCAAACTTATTGAAAAAAACACAACAATACCAACAAATAAAAGTCAGGTATTTTCCACTGCTGCCGATAACCAGCCTGCTGTTTCAATTCATGTACTGCAAGGTGAAAGGGAGATGTCAACAGACAATAAAACCCTTGGTCAGTTTGAATTAGCAGATATTCCACCGGCACCAAGAGGAGTGCCCCAGATTGAAGTCTCCTTTGATATAGATGCCAATGGCATTGTACATGTAGCTGCAAAAGATAAGGCAACAGGCAAAGAGCAGTCTATCCAGATTACTGCAGCCAGTGGTCTCTCTGAAGATGATATTGATAAAATGGTAAAAGATGCTGAACTCCATGCTGATGAGGATAAAAAGAAGAGAGAACTTGTTGATACTAAAAACAGTGCAGAAGCTCTAATTGACCAGACTGAAAAGACCTTGAAAGAGCATGGTGACAAGGTGGATGAGGAGACAAAAAAGAGTATTGAATCTGCTGTTGAAGCGTTAAAACAATCCAAGGATTCAAATAATGTTGATGAGATCAAACAGAAGGTGGAAGCTCTTTCCCAGGCATCCCATAAACTTGCTGAGGTAATGTATCAGCAGGCAGCACAGGACGGTCAGGGAGCTGCTCCTGGAGCAGATGCCGCCGCTGCAGCAGGCAATGCTGCTTCCGATGCAGGCCCTAAAGACGATGATGATGTTGTGGATGCTGATTTTGAAGAGGTTAAGAAAGAGAAGTAATGCTTCGTACCTGATTGAAACCTGTTGAATATAATCCTGCTGTGTACTATAAAACACAGCAGGATTTTTTATATGGTATTTGGATAAAGACTTACCCATCTACGTCGTTGCTTCAAACTTTTTAAATCCTCATGTACATTAGTACACTCTGGTTTAAAAATTGTATGCATGAGCATCTCTTCGAGCCTTGCGCCTTGCATATGGGCAACTCTTTATCTAAATACTGATTTTCAATCATAGAGTGAACTTTACTTTATGAGATGTGAGTTGTAAATTGTGAATAATAAAATTTGAACAATGAGACTGTTGCAATGATAATCACACAAATTTTAGCCCGCAATGCCAAAATTTATAAGGATGAAACCGCACTCGTTGAGCTGACTCCATCTTTAGATCAGCGTATAACCATTACCTGGAAAGAGTTTTACAAAACTTCCAACCAGCTTGGCAATGCTCTTTGTCAACAAGGAATTCAAAAAGGCGATAAAATTGTACAGTTAATGACCAATTGCCTGGAGTGGCTTCCCATCTATTTTGGTATCCTATCAACAGGTGCCTGGGCTGTTCCTCTGAATTTCAGGTTTGAACCTGATAAAATTCTTCTTTGCACAAATACAGCTGAGGCTAAGGTTTTTATCTTTGGTGAAGAATTCATTGAAAAAATTGAACACATTAGAAATAAACTTGAGAAATATGTTCGCCTGTGGATTTTTACAGGGCCAAAAGCTCAATGCCCTGACTTTGCAGTCCAATATGAAACATTTATTCAAAATCAGCCAGCCAGTGCTGTTCCTGATGTTGGCCTTAGTATAGATGATGATGCCGCACTTTACTTTACCAGTGGAACAACAGGAACTCCAAAAGCTGTTCTTTTAACCCATAAAAACCTTGAACATGC
>JAOZRI010000189.1 GCA_029940235.1 Desulfobacula sp.
AACAGCTCCTATACCTGTTATTATGATGAAGATTTAAATGATATTTCCCTTGGTTTTTTCCTCCATGATATTGGGAAGATCATGGTTGCAGATGAAGTTTTAAATAAAAAAGGGAAATTAACAGATATAGAGTTTGAAGAGGTAAAAAAGCACTCCTATGAATACGGGGTTCAGGTTATAGAGAAGAATAAACTTCAAAATTCTGTAATTAAAAATATTATTAAATATCACCACGCCCCGCTTTATGCAGGAGAGAAAAGATGTTATCCCGATGATACGCCCCATACACAGATCCCTCTTTATACAAGGATTTGTAAACTTGCTGATATTTATGATGCCATGATCTCCAAACGATGTTATAAAGAAGCCGTAAATCCCATCACTGTTGTAACTCAACTGTTTCGAGAGTATGCAAAAAAAGATCATATTCTCCAGTATATTCTTCACTCCTTTGTTAAAAGCATAGGGATTTACCCTCCAGGAAGTATTGTGTTTTTAAGAAACGGTCAGATGGCCTATGTACTTGAAAGTGCGGGTCCTATTGTGCTTCCCTTTACAGACAGGCAGGAAAACACCTTGAAAAACAAACCTGATCCCATAAATCTTGGTGCTACAAAAATTCCAAAGGAGGCAATGATGGATTCCAGAAAAAGTGTAAAAATGCCCAAGGATGTATATGATATTCTGCCCTCCTTTATAAAGCAAATAATAACATAATAATATGAATTAAAAGGTTTTTTATGATTAAAGCAAATGAACATTACAGTAAATTAAAAGCTTCCTATCTTTTTGCAGATATTGCCAAAAGAGTGGAAAAATATCAGCTTGCAAACCCAGAAAAGCAGATTATCAAGCTTGGAATTGGAGATGTAACAAAAGCCCTTGCCCCTGCTGTGATCAAAGGATTCCATGATGGTGTAAATGAGATGGCAGATGATGCAACTTTTCGAGGATATGGTCCAAGCCCGGGATATGAATTTTTGCGTCAGGCAATAGCCAAAAATGATTTCCAGGACAGAGGTGCTGATATAAGTGCCGATGAAATATTTGTAAGTGACGGAGCAAAGTGTGATACAGGCAATTTCCAGGAGTTATTTGCCACAGATATTAAAGTTGCGATTCCTGATCCTGTTTATCCTGCATATCTTGATACCAATGTCATGGCAGGCAGAACCGGAGAGTTTGAAAATGGCAGGTATAACGGCATTGTTTATATGGATTGTTTAAAAGAGAATAATTTTATGCCTGAACTTCCCAATGAAGATGTGGATCTTATTTATCTCTGTTTCCCCAATAATCCCACAGGCTCAATTGCCACAAAGCAGGAATTGAAGAAATGGGTGGATTATGCAAAGGATAACAAGGCATTGATTCTGTTTGATGCTGCCTATGAAGCCTTTATCCGGGATAAAAACCTTCCTCGCACAATTTATGAGATTGAGGGTGCAAAAGAGGTGGCAGTTGAATTCAGGAGTTTTTCAAAGACAGCTGGGTTTACAGGAACGCGGTGTGGATTCATTGTTGTTCCAAAAGAGTGCATGATTTTTAATGCAAAAAATGAGAAAATATCTCTGCATGATATGTGGGACAGGCGGCATTCCACAAAATTTAATGGAGTCTCCTATCCTGTTCAAAAAGCGGCTTTTGCAGTCTATTCTGATGAAGGTAAAATTCAGGTCAAAAAGCAGATTGACTACTATCTTAATAATGCTGATATAATCAGCAAAGCTGTTGAAGAACTTGGGTTTGATTATGTTGGAGGTGAACACTCTCCCTATATCTGGATAGATGGCAAAGACAAAAACTCCTGGGATTTTTTCGATCTGCTTTTAAATAAAGCTTCTGTGGTGTGTACACCCGGCGCAGGATTTGGCAGATGCGGTGAACAGTATATTAGAATCAGTGCTTTTAACAGCCTTGAAAATGTAATTCTGGCCATGTCCCGTATTAAAGAGGCGTTGGCATGAATCATTTTTTCAAGGTCAAAACCCTTGAAGAAGTGATGTCTTTAACAAAAGAGTTTTCTGCTGTAGAACCTGAAATAATACCTGTATCTGATGCTTTTTCAAGGGTACTTGCCAAAGACCTTTTTGCAAAGAAAGATATGCCTGGGTTTAGGCGGGCTACCATGGATGGATATGCTGTTGCTGCAAAATCCACATTTGGTGCTTCAGAGTCAAGTCCTGCATGGCTTGATATTGCAGGAACTATTCTTATGGGTGAAATTCCAGATACTATTACTCTTGAGCCAGGACAGGCTGTTAAAATTTCAACCGGTGGAATGCTCCCGAAAGGGGCTGACAGTGTCGTTATGGTGGAGTATACGCAATTAATTGATGAAACCTGTGTGGAAATTTATAAAAGCGTAGCTCCTTTACAACATGTTATTGATGCTTCAGAGGATTTTGCCAGGCAAGATATGGTTTTGTCAAAAGGAACATTTATCCGACCTCAGGAAGCAGGCCTTGCAGCAGGTCTTGGTTTTACACAAATTGAAACCTTTAAAATACCAAAGATCGGCATAATATCCACCGGGGATGAAATTATCCCCATTGATCAAGAACCTTTGCCCGGTAAAATCCGGGATATAAATTCTTACAGCCTGGCAGGCTTTATCAAAGAAGCTTTTGCCATACCCATTATTTACGGTATTGTAAAAGATGACCCTGATGCTTTAAGAGAAGCTGTTGAAAGAGCCATTAAAGAGACTGACATGGTGCTTATTTCAGGTGGAAGTTCTGTGGGAACAAAGGATTATACTGTGGAGGTGTTATCTTCTTTGCCTGATACGCAAATCTTGGTTCATGGCATGTCTGTAAGTCCTGGAAAACCAACAATTCTTGCAAAGTGTGGTAAAAAACCTGTTTGGGGTCTGCCGGGTCAGGTGGTATCGGCCATGGTTGTTCTTAAAATAGTTATCATACCATTTTTAAATAAACTCAAAGGGCTTAAAAAACTTGATAGAACAATCAAAATTCGTGCAAAACTTACCCGTAATATAGCTTCAGCCCAGGGTAGAAGAGATTTTGTCAGGGTTGAACTTGTAAATAAAGACGGACAACTGCTGGCACAACCAGTTCTTGGAAAATCAGGATTAATCAAAACCATGATTCATGCAGATGGGCTCCTTGAAATCAATGATAATGTTGAGGGGCTTGAAAAAGACACAGTGGCAGATATTATTCTTTTATAACTGCCGCAAGCAGCCTGAATTGAACACAATACCCAGAAGATTGCACACAAAAGATAAGAGTTAATCTTACAGTTAAAGTATTGTTTAAATAAAAAACGGGAAAAACAGATGAATACAAAACGAAATGTTTACCTTGATATGAAAAGCATTGAAGAGGCAAAAAAAATCCTCTTTGAACAATTTAAAGAGAACGAAACCAGCATTGAAACCCTTGATGTGGTCAATGCAAAAAACAGGGTTATGGCAAAACCAGCCATTGCTGCCATATCTTCGCCTAATTTCCATGCCGCTGCCATGGATGGTATTGCAGTCCAGGCAAAAAACACCTTTGGAGCAAGTGAAGATTCTCCTGTCACCCTTGTTCCAGGCAAAAATATGTTCTGGATCAACACAGGTCATGCCATGCCTGAAGGAACCAATGCTGTCATTATGATTGAGCATCTTAATATTATTGATGACAATAATATTGAAATTGAAGCCCCGGTATTCCCCTGGCAGCATGTAAGGAAAATGGGTGAAGATATTGTTGCCACCCAATTATTATTTCCAAGAAAACATAAAATCAATTCATACTCCCTTGGCGCTCTTTTGTCAGGCGGGATATTTCAGGTGGATGTTTATGCCCTGCCAAAAGTTTTAATTATTCCAACGGGATCAGAACTCAAACAGTGGCACAAAACAAAACCATCTAAGCTTAAACCAGGAGATGTGATAGAATCCAACTCTCTGGTTCTAAGCTCTCTTTGTGAAGATCATGGTGCACAATTTGAGGTACACACCATGCTCAAAGATAACCTTGAGAATATTAAACAAGCTGTAAAAACAGCAGCAAAGCAGGGTTATGACATGATTTGCATTATAGGCGGCTCTTCAGCTGGATCAGAAGATTTTGCAAAACCTGTTATTTCATCACTTGGAGAAGTTTTTGTCCATGGCGTTACAATGATGCCTGGAAAACCTGTAATGTTTGGAAAAGTATTTGATACTCCAATATTTGGGATTCCTGGATATCCAGTATCCGCCATTGTCGCCTTTGAGCTTTTTGCAGGACCTCTGTTATTAAAAATGCAAAGACTTCCAAAAAGAGAGGTGAAAAACGCCCTGGTTTCTCCTGCACGGAAAATTGCTTCCAAGCTTGGCCAGGAAGAGTTTATTAGAGTAAAAATTGGTTCTGTGGATGGCAAGCTAGTCTCTTCTCAATTGCCAAGAGGCTCTGGAAGTATCACAACATTGACTGAAGCAGATGGAGTTATAAGAATTCCAAGGAATATTGAAGGAATTATAGAGAATGAAAAAGTGCAGGCAAGTTTGCTGCGCCCTTTATCCTCCATTGAAAATACAATTGTCATAACAGGTTCCCACGATAATACCCTTGATCTGCTTGCTGATCAGATAAAAAAGATCAAAGGTGATATAAGTATCTCATCAAGTCATGTGGGCAGCATGGGTGGGCTTATGGCCGTTAAAAAAGGGGCATGCCATATGGCCGGAGCACATCTGCTTGATCCTGAAGATGGCACCTATAATATCTCATATATTAAAAAATATCTTAAAGATCAGAAAATCTGGCTCATCAATCTTGTCATGAGAGACCAGGGGCTTATTGTGCCAAAAGGCAACCCTGAAAATATCCACTCCATTGAAGATTTAAAAGACAGGGGTTTGCAGTTCATCAACCGCCAGGCAGGATCTGGGACAAGGATTTTATTTGATTATAAACTTAAAAGCCTTGGAATATCGCCGGATGAGATCAAAGGATATCAAAATGATGAATATACACATATGTCCGTAGCAGTTGCTGTTTTGTCTCAAAGGGTAGATGCAGGGCTTGGCATCCAGGCCGCTG
>JAOZRI010000190.1 GCA_029940235.1 Desulfobacula sp.
GCATCATGAGCTGCAATTTCAATAAAGTTTCCAGGAGCTCTCTCATTTAAGCCTTTAGATTTTCTTGTCATTGTGCCGGTATGATAATGATAGATTACACGACCTGTTGTAAGAGCAAGAGGATAATCATCATCCGGCAGTTCATTGGGTGGGATATAGTCTATGGCATGGAACTGGCCAAGCCCTTTTGGAAATTTGCCTATATGAAGTATCGGAGTCCCTGGATGGTCTGCATCAGGACATGGCCAGTGCAATCCTTCTTCTTCAATCCTCTCATAGCTTATTCCGCCGTATGAAGGAGTAACTTGTGCAATTTCTTTCATTATTGCTTCAGAGTTTTCATAGGACATGTCATAACCCATGCGTGCTGCAATTTCGCAGGTTATTTCCCAGTCATATTTGGCTTCGCCCGGAGGATTTACAGCCTGCCTTATCCTCTGGACTTTTCTTTCTGTATTGGAAAATGTGCCATCTTTTTCTGCAAAGCATCTTGCCGGCAGCACCACATCAGCCATCTGTGCTGTTTCAGTCATGAATAGATCCTGAACTACAACAAAATCAAGATTCTCAAAACCTTTTTTTGCATGGGCAAGATCAGGGTCAGAAACAAGGGGGTTTTCTCCCATTATATAAAATGCTTTTATTGTGCCTTCAATAGCTGCAGGAATCATCTCAGTGGCAGTCATCCCTTTTGTACCAGACATTCCTGTTACACCCCATCTATCTTCAAGTTCTTTTCTTACAAAATCATCCACCACAGGTTTGTAGGCGGTAAATACATCAGGAAGGGCACCAAGGTCACAGGCACCCTGTACATTGTTCTGTCCTCTTAAAGGATTTATACCACCTCCCTCAACTCCAAGATTACCGCATAGCATGGCAAGGTTTGCAAGGGATTTTACATTGTCTGTCCCGGTTGTATGCTGGGTAATACCCATGCAGTAGAGGATACTTGCAGGGTTTGCTCCGGCATAAAGCCTTGCCGCTTCTTCAATATCTTTTGCTGCAATCCCGGTAATATCTTCTACATATTCAGGAGTGAATTTTTCCACCATCTGTTTAACTTCTTCAAACCCCTGGGTTCTATCTGCAACAAATGCTTTATCATAAAGGTCTTCTTTAATAATTACATGCATTAGACCATTTATCATTGCCACATCTGTACCAAGTTTATGCTGTATATGCATTTGGGCAAAATCAACAAGTTCAATACGCCTTGGATCAATTACAAGCAGTTTTGTTTCTCCAAGAGTAACAGCTCTTTTTATATATGAGGAGAGAACAGGATGATTTTCTGTTGTATTTGTGCCGATTGCAAGAATAACATCGGCTTTTTCAATATCTCTGATAGGGTTTGTCATTGCTCCACTTCCAAAAGCTGCGGCCAGACCGGCCACTGTTGAGGAATGTCACAATCGGGCGCAATGATCAATATTATTTGTTTTAAGCACTGCCCTTGTAAATTTATGGGCAACAAAATTTTCTTCATTTGTCATTCTTGCAGATGCAAAAACACCAATACTGTCTGAACCGTTTGCATCCTTAATCTCTTTGAATTTGCCGGCAACAAGATCAAGAGCTTCATCCCATGATGATTCTACAAATTCGCCATCTTTTTTGATCAAGGGTTTTGTCAGGCGCTCAGGGCTGCTGATAAAATTAAAGCCATATCTGCCTTTTACACAAAGACTTCCATAGTTGGGAGCCGCATCTTCAACACCTGTCACTCTGATAACCTTTCCATCCTTGACATGGAGATTCATTTGGCATCCCACACCGCAATAAGAGCATGTGGTTCTAATTTTGTCATTGATCCAGTGGTCCTTGATTTTAACCACATCTTTTTCAACAAGAGCACCAACCGGGCAAACCTGGATACATTCACCGCAGAATACACAATTGGAATCTGCAAGAGTTGTGTCTGTTCCTGTAATAATTTTGGCATCAGATCCTCTCATGCCTATGCTGATAGCGCGGTTGACCTGTATTTCATTACAGGCTTGAACGCAGCGCCCACAGAGAATACATCTGGAAAAATCTCTTGTTATAAAAGGGTTGGCATCTTCAAGAGGGTAGGGACATTCAGATTTTGCAAAGCGGTCTCCCTTGGCCTGATACCTGTATGCATAATCCTGGAGGGTACAGTCTCCCCATGCAGGACAAAGGTTTGCTCCTTTGTCATATTCATGTGTATTTTCCTGGAATTCTTCCCAGCTGGAGTCGCCTGGAGTTCCAATGGCGCAATTATGGTTTCCCGATGCCAGCAACAGTTCCAATGTATTTCTGCGCGATTCAATCACATTTTGTGATTCGGTATGTACGACAAGACCATTGGCAGCAGGAGTGATACAGGATGCTGAAAGACCTCCCCAACCATCTATCTCTACCATACACATCCTGCAGGCACCAGTGGGTTTAGCCCCTTTGAGATAGCAAAGTTTGGGAATATCAATATCATTTGCCTCAGCTACTTCCAGGAT
The DNA here is from genome assembly GCA_029940235.1 of Desulfobacula sp. Taxonomy (GTDB): domain Bacteria; phylum Desulfobacterota; class Desulfobacteria; order Desulfobacterales; family Desulfobacteraceae; genus Desulfobacula. The sequence goes on from JAOZRI010000190.1 coordinate 2,481, forward strand.
TGTCTGTCCGGGTTCAAACGCAAGCAGGCTGCCATTAATTGTAATCTTCTGTTCGGACATGTTTCAAACCTCCATTAATTTACACTTAGGGATAACTATTTTCATATAAATTCCTATTATTTATATAGTTGCAAAACACACAAACTGATATAACAATGAGACAAAATTTGCAAGATAAATTCAACCACATATTTAATTTGTCTTGCTTAAAGTTCTATAGTATGTTGATAAATATAAATTTCATCGTAAATTTAGAAAAAATTACAGGGTATATGGAGAGAGGAAACAGTATGGGTAAAAATGTGGTTGAAAAAATTGATAATAGTGTAAAAATCAGAACTGTTTTGATGAGTGTATCTGATAAATCAGGATTAGATACATTTGTTCCTGGATTGGTAGAGGTTAATCCAAATATTTTGATTCTTTCAACTGGAGGAACATATGGTAGAATTAAAGAGATTCTCGGGAGCAGGGCAGAGAACTGCTTACAGAAGGTCTCTGATTATACAGGACAGCCGGAAACCCAGGGAGGACTTGTTAAAACTCTTGATTTTAAAATTTATCTCGGGCTTTTAACAGAAACCTATAATGATGCCCATCAGGATGATTTGAAAAGGACAAATGCCCGTGCCATTGATATGGTTGTTGTTAACTTATATCCTTTCAGTCAGACAATTGCAAAGCAAGGCGTGACAGTTGAAGATGCCAGAGGTAATATTGACATAGGGGGGCCTACCATGATCCGGGCATCGGCTAAAAATTTTATTCGTGTGGCATCGGTTGCTGACCCGTTATCATATCCTCAAATTTTAAAAACTCTTAAGGCAAATAAAGGCTCTCTATCCCTTGAGGATAGATTTGCTCTATCTCAAAAAGCATTTGAGCATACTGCTTTATATGACTCAACCATTGCTCAATATCTTGGTGCACAAATCATTAACGAAGTTCAATCATGCTATAAATCAGGAGAATAAGTTATGCCGCAAGATCTTAAAAAAATGTATAAAACAATAATGGATGATCATTTCACCCCTAATCTTGAAGTCAGTTTTGTTGATGGGGACAGCCGGCAGACTCTTTTTTATGAAAAAATATCCTGGGTGATTGAAGGGGTAAATAAAGGTTTAAGATATGGAGAAAATCCAGGACAAGAAGCAGCACTTTATAAACTTGTAAACGGTAATCTTGCACTTGGGGACGTCAAAACCATCTCTTCTGGCAAATATCTGGTTTCTGATATTGAGCTTTTACAGTCTGGCAAACATCCTGGGAAAACTAATCTTACAGATGCTGATAACGCCTTGAATATTTTAAGATATTTTACTGATACTCCATGTGCAGTAATTGTAAAGCATAATAACCCCTGTGGGGCTGCAAGGGCGCAAAGCCTTGAACAGGCTTATAACAAAGCTTATATGGCAGATCGTGTTGCAGCTTTTGGCGGGTGTATTGCTCTTAATAAAGCTGTGGATAAAGCTACAGCCCAGGCAATTGCAGCTCAATATGCAGAGGTTGTTGTGGCTCCTGAATTTGAAGAGGGGGTCATGGATATCTTAGGAGCAAGAAAAAACTTAAGGGTAATCAGAATTAATAATATTGATAAACTTCAAAATTTTATAGGCGAGAGGGTTATTGATTTTAAAACCCTGATGGATGGTGGCATGGTGGCACAGTGGTCATTTGTGCCAAAGACTCTTTCAGCCAATGATTTTATTACAGCTTCCACAGATTATAAAGGTCAAACCTACAAGATTAACCGAGAACCCACAGCAGAGGAATATGAAGACATGCTCTTTGGATGGCTTGTGGAATCGGGCATTACATCTAATTCTGTTATTTATGTAAAGGATAATGCCACCGTGGGAATAGGAACAGGCGAACAGGACAGGGTAGGGGTGGCAGAAATTGCTGTGGACAAGGCCTATAGGAAACTTTGCGACAGGTATTGTTTTGAAAGATATGAGACAGCTTTTGCCGACCTTAAAGACACAGATAAAAGAGCTGAAATTGAAAATGATGTTGAAAAGGTAAAGGGTGGTCTTATTGGCTCTACCATGGTTTCCGATGCATTTTTTCCATTCAGAGATGGCATTGATGTTGGACTGTCCCAAGGGATTAAAGCTGTGGTACAGCCCGGTGGTTCATTAAATGATTATCAGAGCATTGAAGCGTGTAATGAGAATGATGCAACTATGGTTTATACGGGGCAAAGAAGCTTTAAACATTAAACATTTTGGAATCAGTTCCTGAATGAAGATCTGATAACCTAAAAGTCACAAAGTAATTGGGTGTTTACCAGTTTTCGATCAGGAGCTAATTATTTAACTTGAATTTTTTGTAACGCCACAAGGTGGATTGCTGAATCACTTCCAAGGCTGTAACTTAATTTACCATTTATCCTGCTCATATGTTTTTTACAATCTAAAAATGATACAAATATCTTCCAATCTTTAAAAAAAAATATATAGTTCAAAGACAGGACTTATGGGCATAGTAAACACCATTTCAGAATGATATTTGGTTCATTTTTGTCTCCAATA
>JAOZRI010000587.1 GCA_029940235.1 Desulfobacula sp.
AAAACAAAAGCTAAAACTCCAAAAGTATCTGAACCTGAAAAAAGTGCAGAACCGGCAGCGCTTCAATTTGAAAAAGGTACATCAATGATAATTGATGTCAAAAAAATACTCTTTGCCACGGATTTATCTGAAACAGCCCGGCATGCAGTTAAATATGCATGCAGCATTGGAAACAAATATGGTGCGCAGGTTCATGCCGTCCATATTGTTCCTGATGTACTGGATGAATACTCTTCTGGAACAGGAATTGATTTATCAGGCTTGATTGATCAAACTAAAAAGAGTGAACTGAATCAAAAAAATATTGAAATTGCAACATCTGCTATCCATGAAAGAATGAAAACCACATCACAAAAGGTTCTTGAAGAGATACCCCACTGCCCACTTTCTGAAGAGAGAATTATTGTAAAGGCTGGAAACCCTGTTGATGAAATAGTCAAAATTGCAAAAGAGCAAAATTTTGACCTTATTATCATGGGTACACACGGACATGGTGAACTGGAGGAATTAATGGTGGGAAGCACTGCCAGCGGTGTTATTCTTAAATCAAAAGTGCCAGTTCTAGTAGCAAGACCATCTTAAATATTATTTAGGGGTATTTTCTAATCCTGTTCTAATATAAAATATGTTTTGATGCAAAAAGGAGTTGAATAATATACTATTCAACTCCTTTTTTTATTTATATTATAGCTCAGCGACTATTTTTTTCAAAGCCACAAAATCATCTTCATTGGGGTGCCCCACTGCATCAGCAGCATCAGCAAGCCATATTGGAGGTTGAGGTTTCTGTTTAACTTTTTCAAGCACTTTAGGGTTAACTTCTCCCTGGCAGGTGAAAGAACCTGCAATTTTGGCAGTATCTGTCAGCCCTATTGCATGGTTAACAGCATTTTGAACATGCTCAGATCCTTTTGCAGCACCATGGGTGGCAAAAAGAAAGAGGTTGTCATCCTTACCAAGTTTTTCAAGAAATTGTGCAGATTTTGGATCAGGTTTTCCAGCCATGAGCCAGAACCCAACAGCAATAAAATCATACTCTTTTATCAAAGGAGCATCTTCAACAGGAAAAATATCCTTTTCTCCGTCTAAGTTTTCATAAACAACATCTGCAAGTTTTTTTGTGTTCTCACTCTGACTTGAATAAACAACTAATGATTTCATTTGTTCTCCTTTATTATATTTTTTTTACCAATTGATTTGCTGCCGTAAGCAGAGGATCCCATACAGGTCCAAAAGGAGGTGCATAGGCAAGATCAGTTTCTGCAAAATCTGTAACTGTCATTTTACTGTCCAGGGCAACAGCAATTGAATTAATTCTATGGGCAACTCCATATTGTCCTACCATCTGTGTGCCAAGCAGGCGACCTGTTTTTTTTTCAGCCACCATGCTGATATGAATTG
>JAOZRI010000588.1 GCA_029940235.1 Desulfobacula sp.
TGGTGATATTATGAAGTCCCAGCTCATTGAAAAATTATTCGATCTCAATACTTAGGAGGAGACCCATGGCAACAGGAATTAAAGATAAAATTGCAATAATTGGTATGGGGTGCACCAAATTTGGTGAACGATGGGATGTTGGAGCAGAAGAACTCATGGTGGAGGCTTTTCAAGAGTGTCTTGAAGATTCAGGTCTTGAAAAAAACGATATAGAAGCTGCCTGGTTTGGTACATGTTTGGACGAAGTTAATGTGGGAAAAACTGCAATGCCCCTTGCTACGTCGTTAAGACTGCCCATGATTCCTGTTACAAGGGTCGAAAATTATTGTGCCACAGGAAGCGAGGCCTTTAGAGGAGCGTGCTATGCAGTTGCTTCCGGAGCCTATGATATATGCCTTGCACTTGGTGTTGAAAAGCTCAAGGATGCTGGTTACGGAGGTCTTCCCAATCCTGGTTCCGGGGCTGGAACCCTCGTATATCAGTGGTGGCCGAACCTTTCTGCCCCAGGAGCCTTTGCCCAGCTTGCAAGTGCCTATACATCTAAATACAATATATCTGACCAGGATTTAAAACAGGCAATGGCACATGTTTCTGTAAAAAGCCATGATAACGGTCTGCTCAACCCCAAAGCACACCTGCAAAAAAAAATCACCGAGGCACAGGTAATGTCTTCTCCAATTATTGCCCATCCCCTCGGGCTTTATGACTGCTGCGGTGTAAGTGATGGAGCAGCATGTGCCATTGTCACAACCCCTGAAATTGCAAAAAAAATGGGTAAAAAAGACTTTATAAGTGTAAAAGCTTTGCAGATTGCCCTTTCAAGCGGTCAGGAGGCTGGATACAATGACTGGGATGGCGACCACTTCATGACCACTTCAAAATGCAGTATAAAAGCCTATGAAGAAGCCGGCATCAAAAATCCCAAAGAAGAGATAAGCATGATGGAAGTCCATGACTGCTTTTCCATTACGGAACTTGTAACCATGGAAGATCTTCATATCTCTGAAAGGGGCGAGGCTGTAAAAGATATCATGGATGGTGTTTATGATCTTGACGGCAAAATACCTTGCCAGGTAGACGGCGGATTAAAATGTTTTGGCCACCCCATTGGTGCCTCGGGCATAAGGATGCTGTATGAAATGTATCTTCAGCTCCATGGAAGAGCCGGGAAACGCCAGCTTGATAATCCAAGATATGGTCTCACCCACAATCTTGGCGGATTTCCTTTCCAGAATATTTGCAGTATATCAATCATAGGCAAACATGATGCATAAATTCAAGTTGTCAGTGTTCAGTTATCAGTATGCTGTTGCTGATAACTGAACACTTTTTCTGACCACAGAAGTTCTGGAATAAAGCACTATATCAGGAGAAATATTATAATGTTCGAGCTTAAC